>NZ_SSOH01000011.1:0-248385 GCF_029873155.1 Pseudomonas sp. BN515
GACGTACGAATGGACGCCCCCTGGCTCCAATCCTGCCGACCATGCTTGCGTAACCACACCAACACCGTCGACCGGCCCTGGATGCCATAACGGGCCTGAGCTTCCTTGTAACTCATTTCGCCTTTTTCGACCTGATCGACCACCGCCAATTTAAAAGCCTGTGTGTAATCGCGCTGGCTACGTCGTACACCTTCTGCCATGGAGCTCTCCTGAAAATAAGGGCAAAGGTGTAAACCTTATTCAGGACGGGACAATGGATGCAGAAAGGCCCGCGAAAGCGGGCCTTTTTCGTTCCCTGTGAATTGGCAGGTTTGTGCGGTTGCCGGGGTCCGCACCCGCCGGTGCTTCCCTAACCCCCGGCCCCTCTCCCCTCTTTGGGGAGAGGACCGTGTCAGACCATCACCCCCGATACTGCGCCACCACCTCGTTCACCGCCCGCTGGATGTCGTTGCGCACATACCCTAACAGCGCGGTTTCGGCGGTATCCGGCTCGTAGCTGACGGTATTGCCGCGCCCGGTGTAGAGCGCCATGTCTGGCAGCAGCGGATGCTCCTGGTCCAGCGACGGCACCTCGGCGTCGTTGCCGACGGCGCGCAGGAAGGTCTCGAAGTATTCCGCGTAGCTGAGGTTCTCGTCCCCCACCAGATAGGCCTTGCCCGACTCGCCATGGAGCAGCGCCCCGAGGATCGCCTGGGACAGCGAGCGGGTGGAGATGAAGTTGCTGCCACCGGCCGGACCGAAGAACGGCAACGGCGCGAACTTGCCCTCGGCGTAACGGGTATAGGCCTCGAACATGTCGACTTTCAGCCCCGCCACCGCACCAACCACGAAGGGCGCATTGACGCTGCACACGCGGAAGTCCGGCGTGGACAGCGCACGTACGCCTTGATCCGACAGATGGCGCGACCGCACGTAGGGAATGCTCTCGATCAGTTCCGGCGCCACCTGGGGATAGAAGCTACCCACCAGCACCGCCTGACGGACACCCGCGCTGCGGGCCAGCTCGAAGAAACGCGGAATGGCCTCGACGTTGGCCCGCTGCCAGTGGGCGTCGATGTCACCACCCTGGG
Source organism: Pseudomonas sp. BN515 (assembly GCF_029873155.1). Classification (NCBI taxonomy): domain Bacteria; kingdom Pseudomonadati; phylum Pseudomonadota; class Gammaproteobacteria; order Pseudomonadales; family Pseudomonadaceae; genus Pseudomonas; species Pseudomonas sp. BN515. The sequence goes on from NZ_SSOH01000011.1 coordinate 1,071, forward strand.
GCGCGTGGCGGATATCACTGCCGGCGGCAAACACCAGGGCGTCGAAGCCGACCAGGTCATCACGGCTGAAGCTACCCGCGACGTAGTCGCCCTGCAGCTGCTTCAGGTCAGCGAGTGCGCTGCCCGCTGCAGCTGGTTTGCGCCCGGCAATGGTCACGTCATGGCCGCGGTCCTTGAGGTAAAGCGCGGCATGGCCGCCGATCAGGCCGGTCCCGCCAATCACCAGAATCTTCATCACTTCCTCACTCCTGCATGGAACCCTTCCAGTCCCGTGGTTGAAGCGCCCGGAGCATCCCGGGCGATGGTCGGTTCAGATCACCCGCGCGGGGTGCTGCACACGCGGTGCGCCGAGCATGTCGCGGTAGGACGGCGGCTGCCGCCCGGCGTCTTCAGTGATGCCGTAGCCGGCGGCGAGCTCGGCGGTGATCAGCGTCTGTCCGGAACGTGCGGCCAGCTCCGGGTCGTTCAGCAGCGCGTTGATCACACGGCCGTTGAACTCCGGGGTCTCCGCCATGGCGAGGAATTCCTCGTACTGGTCGGCACGCTCGGCGCCGGCGATCGCGGTGCGTTCGGTGCGCTGCGGACCCAGCCACAGCGAGACCGCAGCGACTCCGGTGTCTTCCAGGTCGATGGCCATATCAGCGGCGAACTTGTCGACGCCGGCCTTCTGCGCACCGTAGGCCGGGCCGTGCATGTAGCAGCCGGCACCGAAGGAGGAGACGAAAGCGATCAGGCCGTGGCCGTTCTTCACCAGCAGCGGCGCGGCGAAGTAGCTGGCGACATAGGACGAGCGCAGGCCGATATCGAGGATGTCCACCATATCCAGGGGCTTCTGCCAGAAGGGGCCCGGATCGATCAGGTTTTCGTGGATGTAGGTGGCGTTGTTCACCAGCAGATCCAGGCGTCCCTGCTCGCGCTCGACGCGGGCAAAAAGTTCGCGCACCTGCTCGTCGTCACGATGGTCGCAGGCCACGACAATGCCACGGCCGCCAGCGCGGGTTACCGCCTCGGCGGTTTCCGCCAGGCTGCCGGGCAGGGTCTGGCCACGCAGCTGGCTGCTGCTCTGGGTGGCGGAACGGCCGCTGAGGTAAACGGTCATGCCAGCTGCGCCCAGGGCGATGGCGATGCCCTTGCCGACGCCACGACTGGCGCCAGTGACCACGGCGACTCTGGAGTTCTTCGCGTTCATTCGGAATTCCTTGTTGCGATCAGCGAAAGCTGGGGTTCTAGAAGTTGAAACCGTTGCCCGTGATTACCGGAACATTGGTCCAGGTGCCTTTCGGGTCGCGGTACCAGCCCGCAGCAGCCAGGGCGCCGCCGTCCACGTGCAACGTGGTGCCGGTCACCCAGCCGGAAAGCGGACTGGCCAGGAAAAGTGCCGCGCCGGCCATGTCTTCCGGCTGGCCGAATCGCCCCAGGGGAATCCAGTTCGGCAGTTGCGCACCGTGTTCCGGCGCGATCATCAGGGACATCGGCAGCTGCGGGGTTTCGGTGGACTCAGGGGCGATCTGGTTGACGCGGATGCCCACTGGGCCCAGTTCCAGGGCCAGACTCTTGGTGAAACCACCGATGGCAGCCTTGAAGGCGGCGTAGACGCTGCAATTGGGAATGCCGCGGAAGGCCTCGATAGACGACAGGCTGATGATGCTGCCGCCCGCACCCTGACGGCGCAGCAGCGGCAGCATGGTGCGGGTCACGCGGAACACGTGCCCCAGGTTGACGGCGTAAAGCCGATCGATATCGTCATCGCTGTATGCGTCGAACGGTTTGGCGATCATCAGCGAGTCGCCGACGTTGTTGATCAGCACGTCGAGACCACCGAAACGGGCCTCGATCCGTTCAGCCAGTACGGCGACCTGCTCCTTGCAGGTCACGTCCGCTTCCACCACCAGCGCCTCACCGCCGCAACTGGCCAACCAGTCACGCACCTGCGCGGCGCGCTCGGCGTCCCGTTCCGCCACTGCCAGCCGGGCGCCAGCGCGGGCGAAGGCTTCGACCATGGCACGGCCTATGCCCACGCCACCGCCGGTGACCAGCACCGTCTTGCCGGTGAAATCGATCATCGCGTCTTCCTCTTTTTTGTTTCTGTTGGGGGGAATACGTGCACCGGGGGCCGCACGGCGGCCCCGTCCGTCAGTCGACCGGCTGCGCCACGTTGCGGCTACCTTCCGTCGCAGCAGCGGCGTGCTGGGCATGCAGGTCTTCCGCTGCACGGAAGCCGAACACCATGGCCGGGCCGATGGTGGAGCCAGCCCCCGGGTAGGTGCGGCCCATCATGGAAGCGGCGCTGTTGCCGATGGCGTAGAGACCGGTGATGGGCGCGCCGTCCTCGCGCAGCACGCGGGCATGCACGTCGGTGAGCAGACCGCCCTTGGTGCCGATGTCGCCGGCATCCACCTTCACCGCATAGAACGGCGCCTTCACCAGCGGTGCCAGACAGGGGTTGGGGGTTACGCTGGGGTCGCCGTAGTAGCGGTCGAATAGCGAATCGCCCTTGTGGAAATCCAGGTCGCTGCCGGCTTCGGCCATCGGGTTGAAGCGCTCCACGGTACGCATCAGTCCGGCCTCATCGACGCCAATGGCGCGCGCCAGCTCCACCAGGCTGTCGGCCTTGTGGAAGTAGCTCTTGAGGTGCGCCGGCACACGGCTGTCGGGCATGGCATAGCCCGGCAGCAGCGCACCGCAGGGGTATTTGTGGCGATAGTCAGCATCGAAGATCAGCCAGCAGGGCACGCTGGTGGCGCCCTCGCGGTTGCTGCCGTACATCGCGTAAACGATGTCGGTGTAGGGCGCGCCTTCGTTGACGAAGCGCTCGCCCGCCGAGTTCACCATGATGCACCCCGGCAGGTTGCGCTCGACGAACAGCGCGCGCTGTTTTTCCTCGCCCTCCACATGAGTGGTAGGTGCCCACCAGCTGTGGTCCATCAGCGCAGTCCGCGCGCCCAAGGCCTGTCCGGCGCGGATGGCATCACCGGTGTTGAACGGCGGCGTGGCGCTCCAGTCGCTGCGCGACGGTTCCGGGTGGTACTGGGCGCGCATGGCCTGATTGCGCTCGAAGCCACCCGCGCCGAGGATCACACCGCAACGGGTCTCCACGCGCAGGGAACGGCCCTGGTGGACCAACTCGGCGCCCACAATGCGGCCGCCCTCTTCCACCAGTTTTTCCAGCCGGCATTCAAGCTGCAGCGCTACGTCACGATCCTTCAACGAAACCCGCAGCGCCGCCACCAGGGCGTTACCCAGGGTGAGGAAGCGGTCGCGCCGCGAGCGCAGGCGCCAGCCCAGGTCGCGCCAGTAGCGCCACATCACCTTCATGGTCAGGCCGACCCAGCCCGGCCCACGGCAGAGCAGCACGCGGGCTTCCTTCATGGTCATGGTCATACGCCCCAGCATCAGGGTGCCCGGCGAGGGTTCGCGCAGGCGCATGAAGTCTTCGCCCAGTTCGCGGGCATCGAAGGGCCCCGGGTCCATGGAGCGATAGCCGGGCTTGCCGCCAGGCACCTCCGGGTAGTAGTCGGCGTAAGCGGCCTGGGCCTCGAAGCGTACCCGCGAGTTCATTTCCAGGTACTGGATGGCACGGTGGCCGTGCTCGACATAGGCCTCGATGCGGCCATCGTCGACCTCACCGTTGGTCACGGCGCGGATGTAGGCGATGGCTTCTTCGGCCGTGTCTTGGCCGCCCAGCGCGGCAATGCGGTGGTTGCAGGGGATCCAGATTCCGCCGCCGGAGATGGCCGAGGTGCCGCCGAAACGGTCGCTCTTCTCCACCACCAGCACCTTCAATCCCAGGTCGTGTGCCCTGAGCGCGGCGGTCATGGCACCGGCTCCGGATCCGACCACCAGTACGTCGCAGCTTTGGTCCCATTTCGGGCTGTTCGCGCTCATCGGGCATGCTCCCTTTTTGTTGTTCGTGGTGCGCAATTGCCCGGATTCTCAGTGCGCCCCCAACCGCCAACATCGTCCGATGGGACTAAGAAAATTCCACAGGAGCCGGGAAACGACATCCCGGCAATAGGTTCCGACAACCCCTCCGCATTCGTACAAACCTCGTAGTCTTTTCGGACGATGTTGCGCCCCCTCGGTGACCACATAGTCAGCCCGCCACACTCAACTCAATCTTGGGCCTGGCGGACCGAGCTGTGCCCAGACACGCCGAGAGCGACATCATGATAAGAACAAGAAAGGGTCATCCCCTTGCGCCGCTTCACTCCGCGATCCGCATTGCCTGCATGGGGCTCGCCCTTGGCCAGGCAGGGCAGAGCCACGCGCTGGCTTTCCAGCCCAACGATGACCTGAAGATTTCCTGGGACACCACCCTCACCTACGCCCTCGCCTGGCGTACCGAGTCCCGTGACCATGCACTGTCCAATGGCTTCCCGAACCCGGCTATCGCCAACATCGACGATGGCAACAACGCCTTCGACAAGGGCAGCCTGATCACCAACCGCTCCAGCTTCCTCACCGAGGCCAACTTCAACTGGAAGGAAGACTTCGGCCTGTTCGTACGTGCCAGCGGGTTCTACGACGACGTCTACAACCGCAGCAACGACAATGGCACCGGCACTTCCAACTGCGTCGCCGGCGGCCAGTGTTCGCAAGCCAACCACTTCCCTCACGGCACCATCGACCAGCACGGTCATGACCTGCGCCTGCTGGACCACTACGTCTACGGCGCCTGGGACCTGGGCGGCCACAACCTCAACCTGCGCGTTGGCGACCAGGTGGTGAGCTGGGGCGAGAGCCTGTTCATCGGCAACGGCATTTCCGGTGCCATGGCCCCGGTGGATGCCACCAAGGCCAACACCCCGGGTGTGGAACTCAAGGAACTCTTCCTGCCGGTGGGCCAGGTGTTCGGCCAGATCGACCTGACCGACGCGCTGAGCCTCCAGGCGTACTACCAGTACGAGTGGAAGAAAACCGAGATCGACGGCGTCGGCAGCTTCTTCTCCGTTTCCGACCAGATCGATGAAGGCGGCTTCACCGATGCCTTCGGCATCACCCGCCGCCTGCACGACGACAACCCCAGTGACAGCGGCCAGTACGGCGTGGCGCTGAACTACGTGGCGGAATCGCTGAACAACACCGAGTTCGGTCTCTACTACGTGCGCTTCCATGACAAGGCGCCGCAGATCGACTTCCTCACCGACTGGAACACCGCCAACTACCGGGTGAAGTACTTCGAGGACATCGACCTCTACGGCGCGAGCTTCTCCACCGTGGTCGGCGACACCAACATCAGCGGCGAGGTGAGCTATCGCGACGGTCAGCCGGTGCTGGTGGATACCGGCCTGGTGCCGCACCCGGTACGCGCCGAAACCATGCAGGCGCAGATGTCGTTCATCCACTCCATCGGCACCACGCCCTTCGCCGACAACGCCACCCTGACTGGCGAGGTGGGCTACAACGAGGTGCTCGATAACGACAAGGCACCCAGCTTCACCGCTTTCGTTCCGGATGGTCTCGGCGGTGCCTTCCCGCTGGTCACGCCGAACACCGACAAGCTGTATTTCGACAAGAGCTCCTGGGGCTACACCCTCAACCTGTCCCTGGAGTACCTGAACATCTTCAACGGCTGGGACCTGACCGTGCCCCTGATCTTCAGCCAGAACCTGGGAGGCGACTCTTCCATTCCGGGCACCTTCGGCATGGGTGAAGGTGACCATCGCCTGGGCGTCGGCACCACCTGGCGCTACCTCAACAACTTCACAGTGGAAGCTCGCTACAACGCCTTCCTCGGCGATGCCGGCGACACCCCCTTCGCGGACCGCGACAACTTCGGAATCAACGTCAAGTACAGCTTCTGATCCACTGCCGCAGGAGACTCATGATGCAACTTAACAACAAGACCCCGCTCCTGGCCGGCGTTCTCGCCGCCGCTCTCGCCAGCACTCCGGTCCTGGCCAAGGTCACCCCGGAAGAGGCCAAACGCCTGGGCGACGACCTCACCCCCATGGGGGCAGAAAAGGCCGGCAACTCCGATGGAAGCATTCCTGCCTGGAGCGGCAAGTGGCTGGGGGCTCCGCCCCAGGTCAACTACGCAGGTACAGGCACCGCCTATGGCGACCCCTATGCCGATGAGAAGCCGCTGTTCGTGATCACCGCCGATAACATGGCGCAGTACGCCGACAAGCTCACCGAAGGTCAGAAGGCACTGTTCCAGCGCTACAAGAGCACATTCAAGATCCCGGTTTATCCGAGCCATCGCGACTTCCGCTACTCCGACCGGGTCCTGCAGCGCACCCTCGCCAACGCCACCAGTGCCGAGTTGGTCAGCGACGGCAACGGCGTGATCAACGCCATCGGCGCCTCGCCCTTCCCGATCCCGAAGAACGGCTACGAGCTGATGTGGAACCTCAACCTGCCGGCCCGTGCCTGGAAGGAAGACGCCATCTACACCATGGCGCTGACCCTCTCCAATGGCACCCGCTCGCTGGAGTCCATGGACTACAAGATCCTCTCGGTATGGGACTCACCCAAGGAATCCGTGGAAACCTTCGGTGGCCAGCAGGCCTACGCCCTGGTCCAGACCCTGGAGCCGACCCGCAAGAAAGGCGAGATCATCCTCGCCCATACCTTCACCGACCCGATCGCCTCGCCGTCGCAGTCCTGGCAGTACCTGCCGGGTAATCGCCGGGTGCGGCGCGCACCGACCGTTGCCTATGACACCCCGTTCGGCGCCGGTGGCTTCCGCGTAATGGACGAGGACCGCCTGTTCAACGGCGCCCCGGACCGCTACGAGTGGAAACTGGTAGGCAAGAAGGAAATCTACATCCCGTACAACAACTACAAGCTGGACGACCCGAGCCTGAAGCTCGACAACCTGCTTTCCACCAACGGCCACGTCAACCCCGAGTACATGCGTTATGAGCCGCACCGTGTCTGGGTCCTGGAGGCCACGCTCAAGCCCGGCAAGCGTCACATCTACGGTAAGCGCGTGCTCTACATCGACGAGGACTCCTGGATCGCCGTACTGGCCGACAACTACGACGGCAAGGGCCAGCTCTGGCGCAGCAACATGCAGACCACGGCCTACGCCTACGACCTGCAAGGCTTCCAGGCCCGGGTCGCGATCTTCCACGACCTGATCGCCGGCTCCTACCTGACCGACCGCCTGCTCAACGGCAAGCCGCCGGCGAAGCTGAACAACAGCGATTACGAAGCTGACTACTTCTCCGTCGCCAACCTGCGAAAGCTGGGCAAATAAGCGCCCTGATCGAGCGAGGCCCCCGGGCCTCGCTTTTTTGTGTCCCGCTGCAAACCGCCTTAGTTCAGCCAGCAGTCGACCCAAGGTTCCCTTCTTCCGATAGAGGAAACGAGATGACGCACACGCTGTTGAAATCCGCCATCAGCCTGGCCGCCCTGTCCCTTTCGCTCCAGGCCAGTGCCCTGAACATTCTTCTGACCAACGACGACGGCTGCCGCGCTCCCGGCATCGACGCCGTGTACCAGGCGCTGGTCGCCGCCGGCCACCAGGTGACCCTGGTTGGGCCGCAGAACGACAGCAGCGGCATCGGCGCCGCCAGCGTTGTGGTGCCCGGCCAGGCTGTCGCCATTACCCAGCTGGCGCAGGACAAGTACTGCGTCGGCGCTCCCGCCGGCTACACCCCGCCGGCTGGCAAAACCTCCGCCATCGGCACCCCGGTGGACGCGGTGAACGTCGGCCTCGACCTGCTGCTCAAGGACAACCGCCCGGACCTGGTGGTCTCCGGCACCAACTTCGGCGACAACGTCGGCCCGCTGACGCAGATGTCCGGCACCGTGAACGCAGCCGTCCGCGCCATGTTCAAGGGCGTGCCGGCGGTGGCCGTGTCTACCGCCATCGACCTGCAGCTGATCGCACAGAACCCGCAGGCCGGCTACCAGAAAACCCTCAACGCAATGGACGACACCGCACGCTTCGCCGTCCGCGTGATCAACCGCGCCGCCGCCATCGGCGCCGAAGCCAAGCGCATCTGCGATAAGAGCCACGGCAAGGCCAAGCCCTACTGCGAGACCAACGTGATCGGCCTGCCGGGCAACACCGGGCTGAACATCAACTACCCGGCGCTGGAGTCGGGTGAAGTGACAGGCGTGGCCTTCGCGCCGATCAGCGACTGGGGCAACGTGGTCTTCCAGCCGCAGCAAGGCGCTGACGGCGTGGTACGGGTGAACCTCGTCCCTCCGCCCGCCCCCACCGCCGAACAGAAGCAGGGTGACTCCTACCAGCTGTCTCTCGGCAAGGCCGTGATCACCCCCATCGACGGCAACTACACCGCCTCCGCGCTGGTCCAGGCGCAGGCGAAGCTGATGTTGGGTGGCGTGCAACCCTAAGCTTTCAGGGTTAAAAAAAGAGCCCCGCGAATGCGGGGCTTTTTGTTGCGGGTTCGTGGGGAGCTCAATATCGCCTCGCAGCTCCCGTAGGTTGGCGCAGAGCGCAGCGAAGCCCAACGTTACCCGGCATCAGGTCCGTACCGTTGGGCTTCGCGTAGCTCAGCCACAACCTACGAAAGGCGCATGGTGCGTAGGGTGGATGTCGCTCTTTACATACACCAGCGAAGTTCGGGTGAACCCCACGCCTTGTGCGTCAGACGCCGTATCCCCCATCCACCGCCAGTATCTGCCCGGTCGTGTAACCGGCGCGGCGGGATGCCAGGAAGGTCACCGCTTCGGCCACTTCTTCCGCCATGCCCCATCGCTTGATGCACAGCTTGGCCTGCACTGCATCCTTCCACCGCTCGTCGAAGGTGCCGTCGGCCCAGAGGCGGTGGAAGATTCCGGCGTCGATCACGCCGATGGCCACGCTGTTGGCGCGGATGCCGTGGCGGCCCTCTTCCTTGGCGATGCCCTGGATCAGCGACTCGATGGCGGCTTTGGGTGCCACGGACAGCACATCGCCCTCCGGCCAGCGGAACAGCCCGGCGGAGCTGATATGCACGATCGAACCACCGCCCTGTTCGCGCATGTGCGGCAACAGGCACAGCACCAGATTGAGGAAACCGTTGAGGTCGGCGTCGATCACCCGCTTCCATTGCGCGAGGTCGAGATCACCGATGCGCGGCTGGCTGATGTCAGAGCCGGAGGCGATCACCAGGGTGTGAATGCGCCGGCCAGCGGTGAGCTTTTGCAGCGTTGCGGCAACGCCCGCTTCATCGCCGAGGGTCAGTTGCACCGCCTCGGCGCGGCACCCCTGTTCCATCACGGCACCGACCACGGACTGCGCGCGTTCAGCGTTGCGGTGGTAGGTGAGCACGACATCGCTGCCAGCTTCGGCCAGGCGCTCGCAGATTGCCTGGCCCATGCCACCACTGCCGCCCACTACCAGGGCGACGCCTTCGGGGAATGCTTCACGAGTCATGGGTGTTCCTTGTTGTTGTGGATAACGCCTGTAGGAGCGAATTCATTCGCGAAAGGCCGCGAAGCGGCCCCAAATCCCTGAGGCAGAGCCGTGCTCTGCTTCGCGAATAAATTCGCTCCCACAAGAGCATTCGAGCTAGGCAAACACCGCCGGCTGATTCAGCACGCAGCGAATCCCCCCAGGCAGCCCCATGCTGGCCACGCACTGGTTGCAATGGGTGCAGGCGCTGCGCCAGGTGGCGCCTTCGTGCTGAAGGCGTTGCGGCAGGTGCGGGTCGTTGAGCAGGGCGCGGCCGAGGGCGAGGAAATCGAAGCCTTCGTTCACCGCTCGCGCCATACCCTCGGCGCTGGCCACGCCGCCCAGGTACACCAGGGGCATGGACACTGCCTTGCGCATCTGTCGGGCCAGTTCGAGGAAGTAGAGTTCTTCGAACGGCAGGTCCGGGAAGCTCGCGCCGCCAAACCATTTCATCGCCGTGCGCTGCAACGGGTTCTTCTCCAGCGGCACCATCTGCTGCAACGGGCTGTCACCACGGAAGAGGAACATCGGCGTGCGGCTGACCAACCCGCCGCTCATGACGATGGCGTCCAGCCCTGCCTGCTCCAGCAATCGCGCAGCCTGGCAGGCGTCCTCTATGTCCAGACCGCCCTTGAACCCATCGCTCAGGTTGAGCTTGGCCAGGATCGGGAAATCCGGCCCCACGGCGCCGCGCACCGCCGCCAGCACCTGCAGCGGCAGACGCATGCGGTTTTCCAGCGAGCCGCCATAGGCGTCACGACGCTTGTTCAGCGCCGGGGAGATGAACTGGCTGAGCAGGTAGCCATGTCCCATGTGGATTTCGACGGCGTCGAATCCCGCGTCACGGACCAGGCTGGCCGCCGCAGCGTACTCGGCGACGGTACGGCCGATGTCGGCGATGCCCATGGCGCCGCCGAAGGGAATGCCGGAGAACAGCCCGTACTGGTTGATACAGGCGCTTGGGCCACGCGGCCGTGGGATGTTGCGCGGGCGATTGCGACTGAAGTAGCCGCAGTGGGCGAGCTGGGCGGAGATGGCACCACCCTCGGCGTGCACCGCTGCGGCCAGGCGCTGCAACTGCGGGAAGATGCCGGCATGCATCCACATCTGGTCAGGGAAGGTCAGGCCATCCGGAGAGACACCGCAATAGGCCACCGTGGTCAGACCGACACCGCCTCGGGCCATGGCGGCGTGATGGCGGATCAGGTCGTCGCCCGGTATCCCGCCGGGGCACATGCCTTCGAAGGTGGCGGTCTTGATCAGGCGGTTGCGCAGTTGAAGGCCGGCCAGGCGGGCCGGTTGCAGCAAAGTATCCAGTTGCGGGTTCATGCTGGCTCCCGTGCGTCGAAGGGGACGAATTCAGCGACCTCCAGCTCGAAGCCGGACACCGCCTTATAACTCACCGGAAAGCTCAACAGGCGCATCTTGCGCACACCCACATCGCGCAGGATCTGCGCACCGACGCCCAATGTGCGCTGCGGGAAGCTGGGCGGACGCAGCTTCTGCGAACCTTGCTGGAGCTGCTCGATCACCGTCGCCGGGGTTTCCTGGTGCGCCAACAGCACCACGACGCCTGCGCCCTCCTCCGCCACCTTCGCCAGGGAGCGGTCGAGGTTCCACTGGTTCGGGTGGGTGTCGAGCAGGTCGCGCAAGGTCTCCGCCGCCTGTACCCGCACCAGCGTGGGCCGATCGCGGCGGACCTCACCACGAACCAGGGCCAGGTGCAGTTGCCCCTGGTAGTCGTCCAGGTAGGTGATGACGCGGAACTCGCCGTGACGGGTGTGAATGGGGTACTCGCCGGAGCGGCGGATGGTGCCTTCATGCAGGATGCGGTAGTGGATCAGGTCGGCCACGCTGCCCACAGGCAGGCCGTGGCGCTGGGCGAAATCACGCAGCGCCTGGCCACGAGCCGGTTCGCCCTGCTCGTCGAGAATACTGACCAGCACGGCGGCCGGCATCAGGCCGGCGAGCCGAGCGAGATCGCAAGCCGCCTCCACATGGCCGGCCCTCTGCATCACGCCGCCAGGCTGGGCACGCAGGGGGAAGATGTGACCAGGCTGGACGAGGTCAGCGGCGCTGCTGGCGGGGTCCACGGCGACCGCAACGGTGCGGGCGCGGTCAGCAGCGGAAATGCCGGTGGACACCCCGCTTCGCGCTTCGATGGACAGGGTGAAGCCCATCCCGTGGCGGGCACGCGAGTTGGGCACCATGAGCTCCAGGCCGAGGGCCGTGCAGCGCTCCTCGGTCAGGGCAAGGCAGATCAGCCCGCGAGCCTCGCGGGCCATGAAGTTGATGGCGGCGGCATCGGCCTGGCCGGCGGCAATCACCAGCGAGCCTTCGCCTTCCCCTTCATCGTCGGTCACCACCAGCATGGCGCCACTGGCCATGGCTTCGATCAGTCGCTGCGGGCTGTCCATGTCCATTTCCTCAGTTCAATGCCTGGCGCAGGTCGGCAGCCGCCGCTTCCAGCGCGGACTGGGCCTTGCCGACGAATGCGGACATGCTGATGAAGCCGTGGATCATGCCCTCGCAGCGTTCCAGGCGGACCTTGACGCCAGCCTGTTGCAGACGCTTGGCGAAGGCTTCGCCTTCGTCGCGCAACGGATCGTATTCGGCACTGATCAGGGTGGTTGGCGGCAAGCCGGCCAGGTCTTCGGCACGCAGGGGCGAGGCCAGGGCGTCGTCGACCAGCTCGGCACGGGGCAGGTACTGGCTCCAGAACCAGCGCATCTGCTCGCGGGTCAGGAAGTAACCTTCGGCAAAGGCTTCGTGAGACGCGCTGTCACAGCGGGCATCGGTGGCCGGATAGAACAGGCACTGGTAGGCGATACGCGGGGCCTTGCGGATCTGCGCCAGGCGGCTCACGGCGATGGCCAGGTTGCCACCGGCGCTGTCCCCGGCCACGGCCAGGCGGCTGGCGTCAAAGCCCAGTTCGCGGGCACGCTCCACCAGGTCGCAGGTGGCGCGATAGCAGTCGTGGGGCGCCGCCGGGAAGCGGCTCTCCGGAGCCAGGCGGTAGGCCACCGAAACCACCACGGCGTTGCACAGGCGCGCGAGGCTGCGGCAGAGGTTGTCGTGGGTGTCGATATTGCCGATGACGAAACCGCCGCCGTGGAAGAACACCAGCAATGGCAGGTCGTTGCGGTCTTCCGGGCGGTAGAGGCGCGCATCCAGTTCACCCTCGGCACCGGCCAGCTTGAGGTTGCGCACCTCGAACAGGCGGTCGCCGGGAATCGGCGGCATCAGGTTGTCGCAGAACTGCCGGTACTGCACGGGGTCGAGCTGGCTGTAGTCCGGTTGCGGCATGCCGCTGAATTGCTGGAGCACAGCGGCGATCTGGGGGTCGAGTGACATGCTGGCGCTCCTTATGCGTCGGCCATCTGGAAGACCGGATTGGTCTCGTCGAGGATGCTGGTGAGGCGCCGTTCCAGCGCCGGCTTGAAGTTCTTGTGGGGCAGCAGCCAGAAACGCTCTGCCTCGATGCCGGCGAAGACTTCGCGGGCCAGTTCGCGCGGATCCATGCCCTGGCGGATGCTGCTGTCAAGCAACGCGTCGAGCTGGCCGGTGGCGCCACCGGCGGCCTGGTTGGAATTCATGATGTCGCTGGCCACCGGACCCGGGCAGAGCACGGCCACACGGACCTGGGACTGCAGCACGGCCAGTTCGTAATGGAGGGTTTCCGACAGGGCCACCACCGCCTGCTTGCTGACGGTGTAAGGGCCGAGCATGGGGCTGCACACCAGCCCGGCGAGGGAGGCGGTGTTGACCACCTGAGCCGGACGCTGCTGGCCAAGCAGCAGGGGGACGAAGCTGCGGATACCGTTGATCACGCCGCCAAGGTTGATGTCCAGCAGGCGCTGCCAGCGGTCGGCGCCGATCTCCCAACTGAAGCCGGTCTGCAGGACGCCGGCGTTGTTGAACAGCAGGTCGACACCGCCGAAACGTTCCACCGCCAGGTCACGCAGGGCATCCACCTGGGCCGCATCGCCCACGTCGGCCACCCGGCTCACCACCTCCACGCCCTGCCCTTGCAGTTGTTCAGTGAGGGCCGACAGGCGCTGCCCGTCGACGTCGCTCAATACCAGGCGCAATCCCCTCGCGCCCCCTTCTTCCGCCAGGCCGCGGCCTATGCCGCCGGCCGCACCGGTGATCACCGCCACCTGGCCCTGTTCGATACGCATGGCTGACGCTCCTGCCTCTTGTTGTAGTGGTCGCCAGTAGAGCGGCTCCGGCCCGTCTATCCATCGTCCGAGCGGACGAGGCTTGAGGTCAGCCGGCGACTTGCAGCACCTGCTTGCGTCGCGCGTGCCCATGCTGGAGCCGATCGTGGGCGCTGGCCACGTCACTCAGGGGCAGCAGGTCCAGCGCGGGCGGCCGCACCCGGCCAGCGGCCAGCAGGCTGGCGATGCGCCCCAGCAATTCGCCGCTGGGCATGCGGCTGTAGGCCACCGCCGTGCGCAGGCCGCGTCGGGCCGCTTCGGCGTGATCGGGGCCGGCGTCGCCCGGCGCCAGGGTGAGGATGGCGACCAGCGCACCGCCCGGCCGCAACAGGTCGAGCCCGTTCGGCAGGCTGCCGCCGCCGATGCAGTCGAGCACCAGGTCGACGCCCTCCGGCGCCCATCGGCGCAGGGCTCCGTGGATGTCACCGGCGCGGTAGTCGATGGCGAGTTCGGCGCCCAAAGCCTGGGCCTGGCTGGCGTTGTCGGCGCTACAGGTGGTGGCGATGCGCGCACCGGCACAGCGGGCGAACTGAATGGCGAATCCGCCCACCGCACTGCCGCCGCCATGCACCAGCACGGTCTGGCCGGGACGCAGGGCGCCCTCTTCGAGCAGGCCGGTCCAGGCCGCCAGTGCTGGCGTCGGCACAGCGGCGGCAGCGGCGAAGTCGAGGTTCTCCGGCATCGACACCAGGGAGGCACGGGAGACGCAGGCGTACTCGGCGTAGGAGCCCCACTTGCCGGCGCCGACATCACTCTGGGCGAACACCCGGCTGCCCAACGGCAGGTCGTCCACGCCCTCGCCCAACGCGGCTACGGTTCCAGCCAGGTCGAAGCCGAGGACGAAGGGAAAGCGATAGTCGAGGAAGCCGCCCAGGTAACCCTCACGGCATTTCCAGTCCGCCGGGTTCACCCCGGCGCACACCACTTGCACCAGCACTTCGCCGGGGCCGGGTTGTGGACGCTCAAGTTCCTTGAGTTGCAGGACTTCGGCTCCGCCGAGGCGTTCGATCACCACTGCACGCATGCGTGTCTCCAGGTCAGTTTCCAATTGAGTGGCGCGCCTGGGAGCAGTCTTGCCCGGCAGGGACAAATGGCGTGGGCGACGCACTTCGGTTGATGTCAGCGCCGGTTTGTTGCGCTTGCTCGCAGTAAAACCGTGGCGCCAACCAGGGCCATCGTCCGATCAGACGATGCCGGGAAATGCTGGCACCGCAGAATCCGGTCCGTGCACGCGCTGCAACGGTCTGCCTGAGTCGGATGCAGCCCTCCAGAACCCTGATGGGAGAACAAGAAGATGAGTACCCTGCACCGCATCGAAGCCAAGCAGCTGGAGCCCCGTTACGCGCGTGGCTGGCACTGCCTGGGCCTGGCCAGCCAGTACCGTGACGGCAAGGCCCACCGCCTGGATGTATTCGGCACCCGCCTGGTGGCCTTCGCCGGAGAGGACGGGCAGATCCGCATCCTCGACGGCTACTGCCCGCACATGGGGGCCGACCTGAGCCAGGGTTGCGTCGAGGGCGACGCGATCCGCTGCCCCTTCCATGAATGGCGCTGGCGCGCCGACGGCATCTGCGACGACATCCCCTATGCCAAGCGCATTCCGCCGCGGGCGAAGATCAAGTCCTGGCCGGTTTCCGAGCAGAACAATCTGCTGTTCGTCTGGAACGACCCGGAAGGCAACCCGCCGATCGAGGAGCAGGCCATTCCACGTATCGATGCCTGCTTCAGCGACGAATGGGCCGAGTGGGAAGTGGCCGAGCTGAAGATCGACACCAACTGCCGCGAGCTGATCGATAACGTCGCCGACATGGCGCACTTCGACTCGGTGCACGGCACCGAGCTGACCCACTTCAGCAACAAGTTCGACAAGCACCTGGCAATCCAGTACATGCGCGGCGGCAGTGCGCGCCTGTCCGGCGACAGCCAGCTGGCCACGGTGGCCACCTACTACGGCCCGGCCTACCAGATCACCGAAATGACCGGCGCCATGGGCGGTGTGGAAATCCACTCGATCCTACTCAACTGCCATGTGCCCATCGACCTCGACAGCTTCACTTTGCGCTACGGCGTGCTGGTCAAGAAGGTACCGGGGCTGACTGACGAGCAGAACCGCGAGATGGCAAAGGCCTACGTGAAGCAGGCGCAGGATGCGTTCTACGAGGACGTGGCCATCTGGCACACCAAGACCCGCGTGGACAACCCGCTGCTCTGCGATGGCGACGGCCCCGTCTACCAGCTGCGCAAGTGGTACGACCAGTTCTACACCGACATCGCTGAACTGAGCGCCGCCGCCAGCGAGCCCCGCACTTTTGTTGTCCTGGATGTGAAAGAGCCGGCGTAAGCCGGCTCCTTGCCAATCGTCAACCGATCGACGGAAGACGATTGGCCTTGTAAATAAGGCTGAAGAGTCTGTAAGAATCTTCCCAAGTCATAAAAATAAGAAAGCTTTCAGACATGGCACACGTACTCACGCTCGACGAGTTCAGCGGGATGCTCCGCGACCTCTACAAGGGGCCGCTGGAAAACATTCCGTGGACTACGTTCCTCGATCAGCTCAAACACTGCCTTGCGTCCCGCTATGCCACCTTCATCCTGCGGCCACCGAGCCAGCACGTTGAAGGCCTGACCATCAATACCGATGGTGCCTCGGCCGAAGTCACGCACTCCTACAACCAACATTTCTACAACCTGGACCCCTTCGTTGGCCTGCCCAACCGGCAGGTGATCACCCTGGCGGAGTTCGTCACCGACTGCGACTGGCTGAACTCGGAGTTCTACAAGAACTTCATGGAGCCGGTGGACGTGTTCCACATCCTCGGCGCCGACATCAACACCAGCGATGGGGCACAGTGTCGTATCCGCATTTCCCGGGGCAAGCAGGACCCGGCCTTCACCCAGTCTGACAAAGACCTGCTGACCCTGTTCCTGCCGCACCTGGAGCAGGCGGTGCAGTTGCACATGCACCTGAACCGGGTGGAAAGCGAGCGCAACCTCTATGCCGGTGCCGTGGACCAGCTGGCGGTGGGCACCATCATCCTCGACCAGGACGGCAAGTTGCTGCAGAAGAACCGTCTGGCCGAACGCCTGCTGGAGGAAAAGGACGGCATCAAGGTAGTCAACGACACCCTGCAGGTGGGCACGCCGCGCGACAGCCAGCTGTTCCGCCAGTTGGTGAAGCAGGCCCTGCTGTCGCAAAAAAGCAACCACCCGTCGGTGGTGGAGGCCATGCGCGTACAGCGTCCGTCCGGCCGTGCCGACCTCGGTATCATCGTGCGCTCCATTCCGCCCGCCACCTGGAACGAGGGCAAGCAGTGCCCCTCGGTAGCCATCTTCATCAGCGACCCGGAACAGGAATCCAGCGCGCCCCAGGAAATCGTCAAGGCGCTGTTCGACCTGACGCCGGCCGAGGCCCAGTTGGCGATGCTGCTGGCCAACGGCCTGACCCTGGACGAGGCCTCCGACGCCCTCGGCATCAGCCGCAACACCGCACGGGCCCACCTGCGCTCCACCTTCTCCAAGACCGGCGTGACTCGGCAGACCATGCTGGTGCGGTTGATCCTGCGCAGCGTGGCGACACTGGGCTGATTGGTCTGCCCTCCACCGTTCGCCAGCAAGCTGGCTCCTACAGCTGGTGCGACGCTGGGCTGAGCGTCTGGCCCGCGCTGTTTTTGTAGGAGCGAGCTTGCTCGCGAACAGCCCTAGCGCGCAGCCGTTCGCCAGCAAGCTGGCTCCTACAGCTACTGCGACGCTGGGCTGAGCGGCCCGGCCCGCGCTGTTTTTGTAGGAGCGAGCTTGCTCGCGAATAGCCCCCGCGCGTCCGTTCGCCAGCAAGCTGGCTCCTAGAGCGTCCACCGGTGACGTAGTCCATCCAGACGATGCCCCACATCCCTTTGCGCGCGACCCTCTTGCGGAACCGCCACGGGAGCCCGCCATGCGCAGCCTGCCCACCATCCTCAAGACCGAACTGCGCGCCAGGAGCGATTGGTTCCAGATCGAAGCCCTGCACCTGGAGTTCGCCAACGGCCAGCAGCGGGTTTACGAGCGTCTGCGCGGCTCCGGCTATGAATCGGTGTTGGTCGTGGCCCTGGTCGATCCACAGCACGTGCTGCTGGTTCGCGAGTACGCCGTCGGCGTGGAGCAGCGGGTGCTGGGCCTGCCCAAGGGCGGGGTCGAACCTGGGGAAACCACGCTGCAGGCGGCCAATCGCGAACTGATGGAGGAAGTCGGCCTGCGCGCCGGGCACCTCCGTGAACTGGGCGTGCTGACCCTGGCACCCGGACACCTGTGCCATAGCTGCCGCGTGGTGCTGGCCGAAGACCTGCAGCCCTGCACCGCCACGGGCGATGAGCCGGAACCCCTGGAGGTCATGCAGGTACCCCTGTCACAGCTGCCAGCCCTGGTGGCCTCGGGAGAGTTGCAGGAAGCACGCGCCATTGCCGCGCTGTTCATGGCACTCAGCAGGTCGTCCCGAATCTAGTCCATTCGGACGAGGCGGCTTGTCGCAGCAGTTCCTAGTCTTGCTTCACAACAAGATGTCCCTCCATTGCAGAGGAATGACCATGACAATAAGAGAAAAGCTGTGCCTCGCCGTTGCCGTCTGCGCCTTCGGTGCTGCCTACACCGCAGCGCTGATGCGTCCCCTGCCGCAGCCCCTGGCCGCGACCCAGTACTGTCCGCCCGCTTACCCCACCTGCATCATGCCGGTTGCCACCATAGGCTCGATGTTGCGCTGATCGCTGTGCTGCGGCACGTCTGACCGGATCAGAGCCGCTTGCCTCGCCCAACGACCCGCGACCAGATGCCGCACAGCTGTCATGGATTCCACCGCCAGGCGCCCACGCCATGCGTGTTGCGGCCTGGCGGCCCATCACGGCTCATCTGATATGGTTTTTGCCGTCTGATCTGAATCTGTTTTGCCGATCAGTGCCTTCCTATAGTCCGTCTCGCCGTAACAGCCTGATGGGCACTGATCATGAGCGAGAGAATTCCGGCGCAGGTCATCGAGGTCACACCCAACCTGCCCCCCATTGCCAACAAACCCCTTTCCGCCTCCAGCGGACCTATCCACACGCGCCGCTTCACCGGCCTCTTCCGCGACCTGCGCCGCATCGGTGCGGGCCTGCTGTGCCTGCTCTTCTTCGGTACCGTCTGGCTCGACTGGGACGGTCGCCAGGCGGTGCTCTGGAGCCTGGAACAGAGCAAGTTCTACATTTTCGGCGCCACCTTCTGGCCCCAGGATTTCATCCTGCTGTCGGGGCTGCTGATCATCTGCGCCTTCGGCCTGTTCTTCATCACGGTGTTCGCCGGCCGCGTCTGGTGCGGCTACACCTGCCCGCAGAGCGTCTGGACCTGGATGTTCATGTGGTGCGAGCAAGTCACCGAGGGTGATCGCAACCAGCGCATCAAGCTGGCGGCCGCGCCCTGGAGCGCCAACAAGCTGCTGCGCCGTTCCGCCAAGCACGTTCTCTGGCTGGCCATCAGCCTGGCCACCGCCATCACCTTCGTCGGCTACTTCACCCCGGTACGTGACCTGGCGGCGAACCTGGCCACCTGGGAAATCGGCGGCACCGCACTGTTCTGGGTGATCTTCTTCGCCGGGGCCACCTATATAAATGCAGGCTGGATGCGCGAGCAGGTATGCATCCACATGTGCCCCTACGCCCGCTTCCAGAGCGTGATGTTCGACAAGGACACCCTGATCGTCTCCTACGACGCACCCCGCGGCGAATCCCGTGGTCCTCGCAAGAAGGGCAGCGACCCGAAGGCCCAGGGCCTGGGCGACTGCATCGATTGCCAGATGTGCGTGCAGGTCTGCCCCACCGGTATCGACATCCGCGATGGCCTGCAGATCGCCTGCATCGGCTGCGCCGCCTGCATCGACGCCTGCGACTCGATCATGGACCGCATGGGTTACGCCCGAGGCCTGGTGGGCTACAGCTCCGAGCGCGCACTGGAAGGCGGCAAGACAAATCTGCTGCGCCCACGACTGATCGGCTACGCCATCGCCCTCGTGCTGATGACCCTCGCCCTGGCCTGGCTGGGTGCCACCCGTCCGCAACTGTCGGTCGACGTGATCAAGGACCGTGGCATGTTCCGCGAGAACGCCGCCGGCGAGATCGAGAACATCTACAACCTCAAGCTGATCAACAAGACCCAGCGCGACCAGCGTTACGTGGTGGAGCTGGAGGAAGCCCCCGGCTTCCGCCTGCAAGGCGAGCACGAGGTCAGCATCGGCGCTGGCGAGATCCTCTCCCTGCCGGTATCGGTGGCGCTCACCGACGACGAAGGCCCCGCCGGTTCCCGTCCGCTGCGCTTCGTGGTGCGCAGCCTGGATGAACCGGATACCGAGGTCAGCGCCGGCAGCACCTTCGTCAGCCCGAGCCGCTGAAGCATGGGCCGGGATCATGGCGGCGTTCGCGCCGAGCGCTTAGAGTTGGGCACCGCCTTGCCGCTGCCCAACCAGGAAAAGATGAAGCGCTACGAGAAATTCGCCGACGAGATCGCCGAACTGATCCGCACCGGGGTACTTGCTCCGGGTCAAAAAGTACCCTCGGTGCGGCACGCCAGCCGCACCTACGGCGTCAGCGCTTCCACCGTGTTCCAGGCTTATTACCTGCTGGAAAGCCGCGGGCTGATCATCGCCCGCGCCCGCTCCGGCTACTTCGTCTGCGAACACGTGCGCCGGCCCTTGCCCGAACCCCAGCCGGGGCCACGGGAAGCGGCCACCACCGAGGTGGATGTCAGCGAACTGGTGTTCTCGGTGCTGAGTTCCATCAAGGACCCGGACACCGTGCCCTTCGGCTCGGCCTTCCCCAGCCCGGAACTCTTCCCCCTGCAGCGCCTGGCCCGCTCCATGGCCCACGCGGTTCGGGAAATGGACCCGCGCTCCACGGTGGCCGACATGACGCCGGGCAACCATGCCCTGCGCCGGCAGATCGCCCTGCGCTACATGGTCGGCGGCCTGCCGCTGCCCATCGAGGAACTGGTGATCTGCAACGGCGCACTGGAGGCCCTCAACCTCTGCCTGCAAGTGGTCGCCCGGCCAGGTGATCTGGTGGCCATCGAAGCGCCTGCCTTCTATGCCAGCCTCCAGGTGCTCGAACGCCTGAAGCTGAAGGCGGTGGAAATTCCGGTGCACCCCCGCGACGGCATCGACCTGCAGGTGCTGGAAGACAGCCTGGAGCGATTGCCGATCAAGGCCTGCTGGTTCATGAGCAACTTCCAGAATCCGCTGGGGGCGAGTCTTTCGGAAGACAAGAAACGCCAACTGGCTGCGCTGCTGGCCAAACACCAGGTGCCGATGATCGAGGACGACGTCTATGCCGAGCTGTACTTCGGCCAGCACGCCCCCAAGCCGGTGAAGGCCTACGACAGCGAAGGCCTGGTGATGCATTGCAGTTCCTTCTCCAAGAGCCTGGCACCTGGATACCGGGTTGGCTGGGTCTCTGGTGGGCGCTTCGCCGGGCAGATCGAGCGGCTGAAGCTGATGACCAGCATCTCGGCTTCGGTGCCGGCCCAGGCCGCCATCGCCGACTACCTGCAACACGGCGGCTACGACCGTCACCTGCGCAAACTGCGCTACGCCCTGGAGAGCCAGCGCAACGCCATGCTCGCCGCCGTGGCGCGTCACTTCCCCGAAGAAACTCGCGTCAGCCGCCCGGAAGGGGGCTACTTCCTCTGGCTGGAATTCCCCGAGCAGGTGGACTCCCTGCGCCTGTTCCAACTCGCTCTAGCGCAGGGCATCAGCATCGCTCCGGGGCCGATTTTTTCCGCCACACGGCGTTTCGGCCATTGCGCCCGTCTCAACTTTGGTCATCCCTGGAGCAACTCCAGCGAACAGGCGATGGAAACTCTTGGCAGGATTATCCGGTCTCTTCTGGGTAACTCCTGACATTCGAAGAGTAGATATCGTTCGGCCGCTCGGGAATTCTCTGTAATGGAGCTTTCCCGATTCCTTGTTATACTTCGCAACGTTCTTTCGGGGTTTTAAGGGAAATCGACTTCCAATCCCGGAGATTTCGCAGGGACTTTCTGCAGTGCGTAGGAAAGTCCAATTTAGTTGCGATAACTGAACTTTGACCTACAAGAAGGCCGGACCAACGGCCTCGATCGGGCGACCGACGCCAAAGAGGCCAACGCCTCTAGATCGCCTGTTTCAGTTAATGACCATTGATCAAAAAAACGGAATAACCACGTGACGAAAGACGAACTGCGCGCCGAACTCGAGCGCCAGGCGCAACGTTACAAGGACGTATACGGCGGCGAAATCACTACCTATGCCGCGCAAAGGGACCCAGAACGCAAGCCCTGGCGCAAAAAACCCAGCCTGCTCGACAAAAGCTTCGAAAGAGAGCTGGAAAAGATCGAGAAAGAGTTGCGAGAGGAACCCTGACAGATTGTCGCACCCCGCCCGCCGGGAGAATCGATCGTATTGATTTGCGACAACTTCAGTAGGGAATGTCGGAAACCGCTCGGCGTCAGGGTCTGGGCGACGACCGGTTTTCTGGCATAATCGCGGCCCCTTCATGACCTCAGTCACAAAACCTTCATGTTCGATCTCTTCAGCGGGCTAGATGCCTGGCTGGTGCTGAGCCTCTGTCTCGCCCTGGCATTCGTCCTGACCTTCGAGTTCATCAACGGCTTCCATGACACCGCCAACGCGGTAGCCACCGTCATCTACACCAAGGCCATGTCGCCCTACCGGGCGGTGATCCTTTCGGGGATCTTCAACTTCCTTGGCGTGCTGCTGGGCGGTGTCGGTGTGGCCTACGCCATCGTCCACCTGCTGCCGGTGGAGCTGCTGATCAACGTCAATACCGGCCACGGCCTGGCCATGGTGTTCAGCCTGCTGACCGCGGCCATCGCCTGGAACCTGGGCACCTGGTACTTCGGTATCCCGGCCTCCAGCTCCCATACCCTGATCGGCTCCATCCTCGGCGTCGGCCTGGCCAACGCCCTGCTCACCGACGTGCCGCTGGCCGAAGGTGTGAACTGGGGCAAGGCCATCGACATCGGCCTGTCGCTGATCTTCTCCCCGGCCGCCGGCTTCATGGTCGCAGCCCTGCTGCTGCTTGGCCTGAAGTGGATGTATCCGCTGTCGAAGATGCACAAGACCCCGGAAACCCGTAAGGAGCTGGACGAGAAGAAGCATCCGCCCTTCTGGAACCGCCTCGTGCTGGTGATTTCCGCAATGGCCGTGAGCTTCGTGCACGGTTCCAACGACGGTCAGAAAGGCATCGGCCTGATCATGCTGGTACTGATCGGTATCGTTCCGGCCAAGTTCGTACTGGACCTCAACAGCACCACCTACCAGATCGAGCGTACCCGCGACGCCGCGGTCCACCTGAGCCAGTTCTACCAGCGCCACACTGATACCCTTGGCGAGATGCTGGCCCTGGGCAAGAGCAATGGCAGCGACATGCCGGAACTCTACCGCTGCGATCCGAAGCAGACCGAGCCGACCATCGCCGCCCTGCTGAAGACCCTCGACGGCGTCTCCAACTACAAGGACCTGAGCGAAGAGCGCCGCGTCGAAGCCCGCCGCTACCTGCTCTGCCTGGACGACACCGCGAAGAAGGTGGGCAAGCTCTCCGAACTGCCGGCCCGCGAGAAGGCCGACCTGGAGAAACTGCGCAAGGACCTGACCGCCACCACCGAATACGCCCCGTTCTGGGTGATCCTGGCCGTAGCCCTGGCGCTCGGCATCGGCACCATGGTCGGCTGGAAGCGCGTGGTACGTACCGTCGGCGAGAAGATCGGCAAGCACGGCATGACCTACGCACAGGGCATGAGCGCGCAGATCACCGCCGCCTGCGCCATCGGCATGGCCAACATCTACAGCCTGCCGGTGTCCACCACCCACGTACTGTCCTCCGGCGTCGCCGGCACCATGGTCGCCAACAAGAGCGGCCTGCAGGGCGGCACCGTGCGCAACATCCTGATGGCCTGGGTACTCACCCTCCCGACCACCATCCTGTTGTCCGCCGCCCTCTTCTGGCTGGCCATCACCTTCATCGTCTGATTTGGACGAGCATGAAAAAGGGCGCCTTCGGGCGCCCTTTTTCGTTCCTGACTTTTCTGTAGGGGCGAATTCATTCGCCAAGGCAAGGCAGACCTTCGGTCTGCAAGTCGATTGAAATCGACCCTACAGAGGTAGCCGCGCCTTAACGGCGCTTGCTGCCTCCCAACAGCGATCCCATCAATCCACGCACCAGTTGCCGGCCAAGCTGGTTGGCGGCCTGACGTACCGCAGTCTTCATCGCCTGGCTGGCAAAAGTGCCCAGCAGTTCACCAGCCAAATCGCCCATGCCGGGTTGGCTGGCCTCGGCCTTGCCGCTCTTCTGCTCGGGTTCTTCGACCGGTGCCTGGGCCTTTCGAGCCGTGAGCATTTCATAGGCGGACTCACGGTCGATGGGTTTGTCGTAACGCCCGGCCTGGGGTGAGCTGCGTACCAGCACGGCGCGCTCGCTGTCGTTCAGCGGACCAATGCGCGACTGCGGTGGAGCGATGGCCACGCGCTGGACCATGGCCGGTGTGCCTTTCTCTTCCAGGGTGCCCACCAGGGCTTCGCCAATCCCCAGTTCGGTGAGCACGGTCAGGGTGTCGAAAGCCGGGTTGGGACGGAAGCCATCGGCCACTGCGCGCAGGGACTTCTGCTCCTTCGCGGTGAAGGCGCGCAGACCGTGCTGGATGCGCAGGCCGAGCTGGGCCAGCACATCATCGGGCAGGTCGCTGGGGGACTGGGTGACGAAATAGACGCCAACACCTTTGGAGCGGATCAACCGCACCACCTGTTCCAGGCGTTCCTGCAATGCCTTCGGGGTACCGCTGAAGAGCAGGTGCGCCTCGTCGAAGAACAGTGCCAGCACTGGCTTGTCGGCATCGCCGCGTTCGGGCAGTTGCTCGAAGAGCTCCGCCAGCAGCCAGAGCAGGAAGGTGGCATAGACCTTGGGCGCTTCGTGGACCAGGCGGCTGGCATCCAGCAGGTGGATGCGGCCACGGCCGTCGCGGTCGGGCTGGAGGATATCTTCCAGTTGCAGGGCCGGTTCACCGAACAGCGACTCGGCCCCCTGCTGTTCCAGGGTAGCCAGGCGCCGCAGCAGGGCCTGGGCGGAAGCGCCGGCGAACAGGGCGCGGTCTTCTCCAAGCAGCTCCGGATGATCCTTGAGGTGATTGAGCAGCGCCTTGAGATCCTTCAGGTCGAGCAACAGCAGGCCTTCGCGGTCGGCGACCTGGAAGGCGGCATAGAGCGCGGCCTGCTGGCTGTCGGTCAGCTCCAGCAGGTTACCCAGCAGCAGCGGCCCCATTTCACTGAGGGTGGTGCGCAGCGGATGGCCGGTCTGTCCGGCAACGTCCCAGAGGGTGACCGGGTAGGCCTGGGGCCGGTGGCCCAGCCAGGGCATGGATGCGATGCGTTCGGCCACCTTGCCCTGGGGATTTCCCGCCGCGCCAAGGCCGCAGAGATCACCCTTGATATCCGCCGCGAACACCGCCACGCCGGCATCGCTGAAGACCTCCGCCAGATGCTGCAGGGTCACCGTCTTGCCAGTGCCGGTAGCGCCGGCGATCAGGCCGTGGCGGTTGGCCAGTTTCATGGCCTGGGCGACGGCGTTGCCCTGCGGATCAGCGCCAAGCGTCAAGGACCGGGGTTCGGGCATTTTGCACTCCTCGAATTAAAGCTTTGATCGAATCCCGCCGATATATAAACCGACGTTTCTACTCAGTTTTTTCAGTACTCACGTGCCGTAAAGACTGGTGCCTGACCCAACCGGACGCAAGCAAACATGATCAAAAACCTGCGGTTCAGCCACAAGATTCTGCTCGCCGCCTCCCTGGTGGTGATTGCAGCTTTCTCGCTGTTCACCCTGTACAACGATTACTTGCAAAGGAATGCGCTCCGTGACGACCTGGAAAACTATCTGCAGGAAATGGGCGATGTAACCGCCAGCAATATCCAGAACTGGCTTTCGGGCCGGATTCTGCTGGTGGAAAGCGTTGCCGAATCCCTTGCCGCCAACCCATCTGGCGACGCCGTACCCACCCTGCTGCAACAACGGGCCCTGAGTTCCACCTTCGCTTTCACCTACTTCGGCACCCAGGACGGGCAATTCACCATGCGCCCGGACAGCGCCATGCCCGAAGGCTACGACCCGCGCACCCGTCCCTGGTATCAAGGCGCCAAGAGTGCCGGCGGAACCACCCTCACCGAGCCCTACGTGGACGCGGCGACCGGCCAGCTGATCATGACCATCGCCACGCCGGTGCAATCCCTCGGCGTCGCCGGCGGTGACCTGAGCCTGCAGACCCTGGTGCAGATCATCAACGCCCTGGACTTCGATGGCATGGGTTACGCCTTCCTGGTCAGTGCCGACGGCAAGATCCTGGTGCACCCGAACAAGGACATGGTCATGAAGAGCCTGCGGGACATCTACCCGCAGAACACCCCGACCATCAGCACCGGCTTCAGCGAAGTCGACGTGGACGGCACCACCCGCATCCTCACTTTCGCTCCGGTGAAGGGCCTGCCATCGGTGAACTGGTACATCGGCGTATCGGTGGACAAGGGCAAGGCCTACAGCATGCTTAGTGAGTTCCGCGCCTCGGCCATCGTTGCCACCGTGATTGCGGTGGTGATCATCATGATCCTGCTGGGCATGCTGATCCGCGTGCTGATGCAGCCACTGCACACCATGGGTCGCGCCATGCAGGACATCGCCCAGGGTGAAGGCGACCTGACTCGCCGCCTGGCGATCCATACCCAGGATGAGTTCGGCGAACTGGCCAGCGCCTTCAACCGTTTCGTCGAGCGTATCCACGGCTCCATCAGCGAAGTGTCCTCGGCCACCAATCACGTGAACCAGGTGGCCAAGCTGGTGCTGAATGCCTCCAACTCGTCCATGAGCAACTCCGACGAGCAGGCCAACCGCACCAACAGCGTCGCCGCCGCGATCAACGAACTGGGCGCCGCCGCCCAGGAAATCGCCCGCAACGCCGCCGACGCCTCGCACCAGGCCTCCTCCGCGCGCACCCTGGCCGAGGACGGTCGCCAGGTGGTGGAGCGCACCATCGCCGCGATGAACGAGCTGTCCGGGAAGATCCGCGCCTCCTGCGGCAACATCGAGACGCTGAACAGCAAGACGGTGAACATCGGCCAGATCCTCGAAGTCATCAAAGGCATCTCCGAACAGACCAACCTGCTGGCGCTCAACGCTGCCATCGAAGCCGCCCGCGCCGGGGAAGCCGGCCGTGGCTTCGCCGTGGTGGCCGACGAGGTGCGCAACCTGGCCCACCGCACCCAGGAATCGGCGCAGGAAATCCAGCAGATGATCGAGGAACTGCAGGTCGGCGCCCGCGAGGCGGTCACCACCATGACCGAGAGCCAGCGCTACAGCGAGCAGAGCGTGGAGATCGCCAACCAGGCCGGCCAGCGCCTGGGCAGCGTGACCCAGCGCATCGGCGAGATCGACGGCATGAACCAGTCGGTGGCCACCGCCACCGAGGAACAGACCGCCGTGGTCGACTCGCTGAACATGGACATCACCGAGATCAACACCCTCAACCAGGAAGGTGTGGAAAACCTCCAGGCCACCCTGCGCGCCTGCGCCGACCTGGACCAGCAGGCCGCACGGCTGCAGCAGTTGGTGGGGAGTTTCCGGATCTGACGGTGGGTGGTTGCTCGTGTGGGGGGCGAATTCATTCGCGACGGTGGGTAAAAAGAGCGTTATCCACCCTACGAAACCAGGTCGACTCCCAGCCACTCCAGCTCCCCTCACCCCAGCCCTCTCCCAAAGGGAGAGGGGGCAGATCGTGCAGGATGGGCCAGAGCCACAAACAAGAAAGGCGCCCTAGGGCGCCTTTTTCTTTTCTTCCTCTTCCTGCACCTTGCGCCACAACTCGGCGGCCCCGGGAAACTCGGTGCCGTTCTCCTCGCTCAACTCATCCGGGTCGTAGCGCCGGACGCAGCCTTCGCCGAGGGTGGGAGGCGGGGTTGAGGTGGCGCGGTCACGCGGGTCGGCCATGGCAGGGTCCTCAGACTTCCGGAGGTTGTTCGGGGTCGTGCTGGGCGAACGCCTTCACCGCACGCAAGACATCGCGGCGACTGATCTGGCCGACCAGCACGCCCTCCTCCACCACAGGGAAACGCCGACGCTTGTCACGCAGGAAGCGTTGGCAGACTTCGATGATGTCGGTTTCAGGGGAAACGCTCTCGACCTGGGTGGCCATGTAGCTGCTGACGCTGCCGCCGACGGCGTCGAAATATGCGCCGGAGAGAATGCCACGCAAGCAGTCGCCGTCGGAGATCATGCCGATCAGGTGGCCCTGGGAATCCACCACAGGAGCGCCGGATATCCGGTGCTCCAGCAGGCGGTCGATGGCCAGGAAAAGGTCGGTGTCGGACCTGAAGGTCACCAGGTGACGAGTCATGTAGTCGCGCACCTTGATGGACTTGAGCATGGGGCGGGCTCCTCTGCCGGGTGACCGGAGCGGATGCCCGCCGAAGGCATCAGTTGAACACGACAGTCTTGTTGTCGTGCACCAGCACCCGGTCTTCAAGGTGATAGCGTAGCCCACGGGACAACACCATCTTTTCCACGTCCTTGCCGAAGCGAACCATGTCTTCGATGCTGTCGCGATGGGTCACACGCACCACGTCCTGCTCGATGATCGGGCCGGCATCCAGCTCCTCGGTAACGTAGTGGCAAGTGGCGCCGATCAGTTTCACGCCGCGCAGCGAAGCCTGATGGTAGGGCTTGGCGCCGACGAAGGACGGCAGGAAGCTGTGGTGGATATTGATTACCTGATGGGCGTAACGCTGGCACAGCTCGGGCGGGAGGATCTGCATGTAGCGGGCGAGCACCACGGTATCGGCGTTGTGCGCTTCCACCAGGCGGGAAACCTCGTCGAAGGCCGGCTGCTTGTTCTTCGGGTCCACCGGAACATGGAAGTACGGAATGCCGTGCCACTCCACCATGCTGCGCAGGTCGTCGTGGTTGGCGATCACGCAGGGAATCTCGCAATCCAGTTCGCCGCTGTGCCAGCGGTGCAGCAGGTCGGCCAGGCAGTGGGAGTCGCGGCTGGCCATCAGCACCACGCGCTTCTTCACTTCGGAGTCGGTAATGCGCCATTCCATCGAGAACTCGCGGGCGATGGGCGCAAAGGCCTGGCGGAAACCGTCCAGATCGAAGGGCAGCGAGTCAGCACGGATTTCATGGCGCATGAAGAACCAGCCGCTCTGATTATCCGAGTGATGACTGGCCTCGGTAATCCAGCCGTTGTAGGTAGCCAGGAAGTTACTGACCTTGGCTACGATGCCGACGCCGTCCGGACAGGCAATCACCAGACGAAATGTGCGCATTTGGGAACACTCCAGAGACTTCGCAAAGGCGGCCATTCTAGCCAGTACGCGCAAAAACTTCAGTAACCTCGTGGCCTCCAGCGGATTGCCGCTGATCGCGGAACAACACAAGACAGGCAAACTAAGGGGTGAAGCTGGAGCTCGATATAGCGAGTACTCCTGGCGCAATTACGCATTAGAGGGGCCATGGGACTAGTATGAAAGAAGAAGTCGCCAACAATGCGTACAAAACTTTTCCTGCTTATTTACTTGCAGATAATCGCTGTCTATTATTGCTGACACTTCGCAATCGCAAGTCAACGTACGATTCCAACAAGGGACGCCGACATGTCGCTGATCAACGAATACCGGGCAACGGAAGAAGCCATCAAGGAGCTCCAAGAGCGCCTGAAGAACCTGTCCCAGGACGACAAGCTGAAGAAAGAACTGGAGTTCGAAGGCAAACTGCGCACTCTGATGGGTGAATATCAGAAGTCCCTGCGCGACATCATTGCCCTGCTCGATCCGGATGCCCGCTCCGCCAAGGCTCCGCGTGCCGCCAAGGCCGCTGCAGGCGGCAGCAAGCGCGCCCGCAAGGTCAAGCAGTACAAGAACCCGAACACCGGTGAAGTCATCGAAACCAAAGGTGGCAACCACAAGACTCTGAAAGAGTGGAAAGCCAAGTGGGGCGCCGACGTCGTTGAAGGTTGGGCCACCATCCTGGGCTAAGCCTTCGGTAATAAAGAACGCCAGCATCTGCTGGCGTTTTTTATTGGCGAGGGAAAAGCCCCGAAAAGTTTCCAGGGCGTTTATCGCAACTGATAGCGCTGTCCCAGTTCCGTGGCATATCGGCGCCACTCCAGCAAGATCGCCTGTTGTGCCGGCTCTGCTTTGGCCTGAAATTCATCCAGCGCCAGGAAAAAACTCTCCAGGGTATTAGGCGCCCCGAATTCCGGGCTTTTCAGCCGATTTCTACAAAACTCTTCCCAACGCGACCGGTCAGTCTCCGACAAAGTTTCAGGAAAGTTTCTTGCGCGGTAACGGAACAGCAATTCTGGCAGACGCGGGTCGTCGAACGGCCAGTTCTCCAGCGACAGCCGTTGCGGATCGGCGCGTCGCACTTGTTCGCAGAGTCGACGATCGCGATCACCGAGAAATCCGTCATACAACTGCTGCTCCGGATCATCCGGCGAAGCGAATTCTTCTTCCGCATAAATAACCGGCAACTTCTCTTGCCACACGGCGGATTGCGCAGTGAGTAGCGCGGCGCGGCGCTGGCAGAGTTCCAGATCCACGCCAAGCCGCTGGCGATCGTCCTCACGCAGCACGCCGAGGGGCGCCACCACCGGACAACGGTTGATGTGCAACAGCTTCAGCGGTACCGGCAGCTCGCCTTCGGCCAGTTCGTCACGACGGGTGTAGAGACGCCGGCGCAGGGTTTCCCCGTCCTGCTCCAGCAGGGGGGCCGGGTCCGACTGCAGGTCGAGCACGATCAGCGCATTGCGGTTGCGCGGATGCCAGGCCAGCGGCAGCACCACTGCCAGGTAATGACGTTCGCCGGAGAAGCGTCCGGAAATGTGCACCAGCGGCTGCAGCAGGCGAACCTGTTCCTGCACCTTGTGCTTGCTGCGCAACTGATAGAGGTAATCGAAGAGCTTCGGCTGACGCTCACGCAGCAGGCGCGCCAGGGCGATGGTCGCGCGAACGTCGGAGAGTGCATCGTGGGCCTGGCCATGGTCGATGCCGTTGGCCGCCGTGAGCAGCTCCAGGCGCAGGCTGACGCGTCCGTCCTGCTGCGGCCATTCGATGCCTTCCGGGCGCAGGGCATAGGCGGTACGCACCAGGTCGATCAAGTCCCAGCGGCTGTTGCCACCTTGCCACTCGCGGGCGTATGGATCGTAGAAGTTGCGATAGAAGCTGTAACGGGTGACCTCGTCGTCGAAGCGCAGGGTGTTGTAACCAGCGCCGCAGGTGCCCGGCAGTGACAGCTCGGCATGCACCCGGTGCATGAACTCCGCCTCGCCCAGCCCCTTCTCCGCCAAGGTGCCGGGCAGGATGCCGGTAACGAGGCAGGCCGCCGGATGGGGCAGGATGTCGTCGCTGGGCTTGCAGTAGAGATTGATCGGTTCGCCGATCTCGTTGAGCGACTCGTCGGTGCGAATGCCGGCCACCTGCAGCGGCCGGTCGCAGCGCGGATTGATGCCGGTGGTTTCGTAGTCGTGCCAGAAGATGCTGGAAGTCACGGCGTCCCCCCTTGTTCGTGAGCGGGCCAGTCTAACACCGGGCCGAACGCGGCAACGGCGCCGAACTGGGCCGGAAACTTCGCCATCCGCCGTCTTGCTGGCCGCTTTGCCGCAAGCCTAGAATCGCCGCCACTGGATGATCGACCCCGACAAGGACTGCCCCATGCCCGCGCCTACCGCCCCCCGCGCCGACGCCCGCGCGCCATTCGCCTTGTCGAATTCCCCGATCCTTTCACAGCATGCGGGCTGAGTCCTCCCTGCCCGGTTGCCTGGATACCAGCCGCTCGCTAGCATCTGGCTTTCCCCTTGGCGCCCAGCCGATGCCCGCACCCCGATCCGGTTCCCATCCCGCCGATTCCCAGGCCCAGCCGCTGGACACCCGCTACCAGGTCGAGACACCGGAAGGCATCGACCTGGTCCTGCGTCCGGCCGGCCTGCTGCCACGCGCCCTGGCCTATGCCATCGACCTGGCGATTCGCGGTGCGATCATGCTGGTCCTGTTCATCGCCCTGGCCCTGCTCGGGCAGCTCGGCATGGGCCTGGGGCTGATCCTCATGTTCCTGCTCAACTGGTGGTACATGGTGCTATTCGAAGTGCTCAACCAGGGCCGCTCGCCGGGCAAGCAGGTGATGGGCCTGCGCGTGGTGCATGACGACGGCACCCCCGTCGGCTGGTCCTCCTCCCTGGTGCGCAACCTGCTGCGCTTCGTCGACCTGCTGCCCTTCGCTTACACCCTGGGCGCCCTCAGTTGCCTGCTGCACCCCACCTTCAAGCGCCTGGGGGATATCGCCGCCGGCAGCCTGGTGGTCTACCGCGACGAGAAGAGCCAGCGCCCGACATTGCCGGACGCCGAGCCGGAGCGCGCGCCCTTCTCCCTGACCCTCGCCGACCAACGCGCCCTGCTCAGCTTCGCCGAACGCCAGGCCAGCCTGTCCCCGGCACGCCGCGCCGAACTCGCCGGCATCCTGGCCGAACCGTTGTCCGTGCCGGCGGAACAGGCGCAGGCGCGCATCAATGGCATCGCACGCGGCCTGCTGGGGTCGGATTCGCCATGAAACAGAATCTCTTCGAACGCCAGCACCGGGCCAGCTGGAAGGCCTTCGCCGAGCAACTCGAACGTCTCGAACGCGGCAAGGCCGACGCCCGCGCCTGTGAAGCCTTCTCGGCTGATTACCGGCAGGTGTGCCAGCAGTTGGCCCTGGCCCAGGAGCGCGGCTACAGCAGCCATCTGGTGGAACACCTGCAGCAATTGGCCATGCGCGGCCACCAGCAGTTCTATCGCCACCGCAGCCATCTCGGCGCACGCCTGCTGGGCTTCCTGCTCGGAGGCTTCCCGCGCCTGGTACGCAGCCAGTGGCGCAGCATCGCCGCCGCCAGCCTGCTGTTCTACGGCAGCCTGATGCTGATGGGCCTGCTGGTGCACAACTGGCCGGACCTGGTCTACAGCGTGCTGGACCCGGAACAGGTGTCGTCGATGGAATCCATGTACGACCCGGACGCCCGACGCATCGGCCCCATGAGCGAGCGCGACTCGGGGGACGACTGGATGATGTTCGGCCACTACATCATGAACAACATCGGCATCGCCTTTCAGACCTATGCCGGCGGCCTGCTCTTCGGGGTCGGCAGCCTGTTCTTCCTGCTGTTCAACGGCCTGCATATCGGCGCCGTCGCCGGCCACCTGACCCAGATCGGCTTCGGCGAAACCTTCTGGTCCTTCGTCGTCGGCCACGGCGCCTTCGAGCTCACAGCCATCGCCTTTGCCGGCGCCGCCGGCCTGCAGCTGGGCTGGGCCCTGCTCGCCCCGGGCCGCCTGCCCCGTGGCGAGGCCCTGCGCCTGGCTGCCGGGCGCAGCGTGCAGTTGGTGGCCGGGGTGATCCTGCTGTTGGTGATCGCCGCATTCGTCGAGGCCTACTGGTCGTCCATGACGCTGGTGACGCCGCAGGTGAAATATCTGGTGGGCGCGGGCCTGTGGCTGCTGGTCGCGCTCTATTTCGGCCTGGTGGGACGGAGGACGCATGCGCCTGACTGACGCCAGCGTCGCCATCCGCCCACGCAGCGCCTGGGAGGCCATGGACCTCGGCGTGCTGCTGGCGCGCCGCCACGCCGGCCTGCTGATGGCCAGCTGGGCCATCGTCACCTTCCCGGTGTTCGCCCTGCTCACCCTGGTCTGCTGGAACTACCCGGGACTCGCGGTGTTCCTTTTCTGGCAGCTCAAGCCCGCCTACGAACGGCTGCCGCTGTACATCCTGTCCCGCGCCCTGTTCGGCGACACGCCAACCCTCAAGGAAGCCCTGCGCGCCTACCCACGCCTGCTCAAGCCGCAATTGCTCGCCAGCCTCACCTGGCGCCGCCTGAGCACCACCCGCAGCTTCGACCTGCCGGTGCTGCAACTCGAAGGGCTTTCCGGGCACGCGCGCAGCCAGCGTCTGGTAGTGCTGGGCCAGCGTGATGCGGGCGGCGCTACCTGGCTGACGGTCATCGGCGTGCACCTGGAATCGGCCCTCTGGTTCGGACTGCTCACCCTGCTCTACCTGATGCTGCCCCAGCAGGTGGCCATCGACTGGGACTGGCAGAAGCTCCTGGAGATGGCCTCGGGCGAATGGCTCTGGCTGGAACACCTGTCCAACAGTCTCTACGTCCTGGTGCTGATGATCTGGGGACCGGTCTATGTCGCCTGCGGCTTCACCCTCTACCTGAACCGCCGCACGTCCCTGGAAGGCTGGGACATCGAACTGCAATTCCGCCGCCTGCGCCAACGCTTGACCGGCACCGCGTACGCCCTGCTGCTGGGCCTTGGCCTGCTGCTCAGCCAACTGCCGCAACCGGCCATGGCCGAAGATGCGCCCGCCCTCTGCCTCGCACCCCAGGCCTACCTCGACGGCCCGGACGCCGAGCGCCTCACCCACCAGACGCTCACCAGCCAGGCCGCGAAGGACAAGATCACCACGCTGCTCGACGCTGCGCCCTTCCAGAACCGCGAAACCGTCACCCGCTGGCGCCTGGGCGATGAAAACGCCGACAAGGAAGTGAAACCCGAAGACGTCGAAGGCTGGGCCGAGTTCATCCGCAACCTGTTCAAGCTGGCCGAGTACGCCAAGAGCCTGGACAGCGTCGCCCTGGTGATCAAGGTGCTGCTCTGGGGCGTGCTGATCAGCCTCGTCGCCCTGCTGGTCTGGCGTTACCGCGACTGGCTCAGCGCCTTTGCCGGACGCCTGGGCCTGCCCCAGCGCCGCCCGCGTGAAGCCCCTGCCGTGCTGTTCGGCCTTGAACTCGCACCGGAAAGCCTGCCCGACGACGTGGCAGGCGAAGCCGAACGACTCTGGGCCAGCCAGCCCCGCGAGGCCCTCGGCCTGCTCTATCGCGCCCTGCTCAGCCGCCTGCTGCACGACTTCCGCCTGCCCCTCAGGCAATCCCACACCGAAGGCGAAGTGCTGCAACTGGTGCTCCGTCTGGAGAACAGCGAACTGGAAGGCTTCAGCCGGACCCTCACCGACCACTGGCAGAACCTCGCCTATGGCCACCGCCTGCCCGCCGCCGAACTGCGCCAGGGACTCTGCGATGGCTGGCGGCGCCTGTTCGCCAGCGGAGCCGCGCAATGAACCTGCGTCCGCGTTTCCTCATTGGCGCCGGCCTGTTCCTGCTGCTGGGACTGATCGCGATCTACGTCGCCGGCCGGCTGCAGCCTTACCAGGACACCGTCGAGCACGGCCCGTCGCCCGAGGTGCTGGGCAACCCCTATCTGGCGGCCGAATACTTCCTGCGCAAGCAAGGCCTGCAGGTGAACCGCGCCGACGGCCTGGAAGTGCTCGACACCCTGCCCAGCGCCGGCAACACCCTGTTGCTACTCGGCAGCCGTTCGCGCATGACCCCCCGCCAGGCCAATCGCTTGCTGGAATGGGCGAGCAAGGGCGGCCACCTGCTATTCATCGTCGAGCGCCTCTACGACGAGAAGGAAGGCAAGAGCGGTGACCTGCTGGCCGACCGTCTTGGCATCCAGCAGTACGAAACCCGCGACCTCGAAGAAGACGAAAGCACGGAACCGGAGGAGCCCGAAGAGCCGGAAGGCCTGCGCGCCGAGGAACGGCCGGAGGATGCCGCGCCCTCCCAGGACGAAGAGACCGATGCCGAGAACGATCCCTTCCCCGAACTGACCAAGCTCTACCTGGAAAACGAGCAGGCGCCGGCCTACGCCAGCTTCGACACGGATTTCCACCTCTACGACAGCCAGAACCGCGCCCACGCCTGGGCCAACAGCGCCAAGGCCACCCATATGCTGCAGCTGAACCACGGCGACGGACTGGTCACCGTGGTCACCGATGGCTGGATCTGGCAGAACCGCGATATCGACCAGTACGACAACGCCTGGCTGCTCTGGTACCTCACCCAGGACAGCGCCGTCACCCTGCTCTACCGCGCCGAACGCGATGGCCTGGCCACGCTGCTCGGACAGAACTTCCCCGAGGCCCTGGTGGCCCTTGCCTTGCTCATCGCCCTGGTCCTCTGGCACGTCGGCCAGCGCCAGGGGCCCTTGCAGGCACCGGCCAGCCGCGCTCGCCGGCAGCTGGAAGAACACCTGCGCGGCAGCGCCGACTTCCTGCTCCGCCGCAGCGGCCAGGTCAGTCTGCTGCAAGGCCTGCAGCGGGATATCCAGCGCCGCGCACGGCATCGCCATCCCGGATTCGAACGGCTTCCCGTGGCCGAGCAGTGGCAGGTGCTGGGCCGCCTGACCCGCCTGCCGCCCAGCGCCATCAGCCAGGCCATGCGGCCGTTGCCCAAGCAACGTCTCACCGCCGCCGATTTCACCCGCCAGGTCGCCCACCTGCAAACCCTCAGGAATGCCCTATGACGAGCGAACAGATTTCCGATCCGTCGCAAGCCGAAGCCGCCAGCTCCGCGGCGACCTCCACCGCCACCCAGCGCCAGCGCGCCAGCCAGCTTGCCCAGGCACTGCGCCTGGAACTGCAGAAGGCCGTAGTCGGTCAGGTCGCGGTAATCGACGACGTGCTCACCGCCTTGCTGGCCGGCGGCCACGTACTGGTGGAAGGCGTGCCGGGCCTTGGCAAGACTCTGCTGGTGCGGGCTCTCGCGCGCTGCTTCGGCGGTGAGTTCTCGCGCATCCAGTTCACCCCCGACCTGATGCCCAGCGATGTCACCGGCCACGCCGTGTACGACATGCAGAGCGAGCAGTTCAAGCTGCGCAAGGGTCCGGTGTTCACCAACCTGCTGCTGGCAGATGAGATCAACCGCGCCCCGGCCAAGACCCAGGCCGCCCTGCTGGAAGTGATGCAGGAGCGCCAGGTCACCCTGGAAGGCCGCGCCCTGCCGGTGCCGCAGCCGTTCCTGGTGCTGGCGACCCAGAACCCGATCGAGCAGGAAGGCACCTACCCCCTGCCGGAAGCCGAGCTCGACCGCTTCATGCTCAAGCTGCGCATGGACTACCCGGCTGCCGACGAAGAACTCAGCCTGGTGCGTCAGGTCACCCGCTCGGCCCGCGCCGACATGCTCGACGTGGCACCGCTGCGCACCCTGATCCAGGCCCGCGACGTGATTGCCCTGCAGAAGATCGCCAGCGAATTGCCGGTGGATGACCAGGTGCTCGACTACGCCGTGCGCCTGGCCCGCGCCACCCGCAGCTGGCCGGGCCTGGCCATGGGTGCCGGACCACGCGCCTCCATCGCCCTGGTCCGTGGCGGTCGCGCCCGCGCGCTGCTGCGCGGTGGCGACTTCGTGCTACCGGATGACGTCAAGGGCTGCGCCCTGGCTGTCCTGCGCCACCGCGTACGTCTGTCGCCGGAACTGGATATCGAAGGCCTGTCGGTAGACCAGGTGCTCCAGCAGATCCTCGACCAGGTGCCGGCGCCGCGCCTATGAAGCCGTCCCGCGCACTGCTCGCGCTGGTAGCCGGACTCTTCGGTCTGGCCCTGTTGCTCGGTGCCCTGCCGGCGCTGGGTGTCGACCTGCCGGCGCAGCTGCAGCCGCTTTGGTGGGGCCTGCTCTGCGCCCTGGTTCTACTCAGCCTGCTCGACGCCATCTGGCTGCGCCGGCTGCCTTCGCCGCGCCTGGAACGTGCGCTGCCGGGTAACCTGGCGTTGGGCCGCTGGAGCGACGTGCGCCTCACCCTGCATCACGGCTACGGGCGCTCCCTGAACGTCGGCGTGTTCGACCAGGTGCCCGCCGCCATGGACTTCGAACCCCTGCCCCAGCAGGTGGCCCTGCATCCCGGCGAACACACCGAGTTCGGCTATCGGGTGCGACCGCTCAAGCGTGGTCATTTCCACTTCCCGGCCTGCGAATTGCAGCTGCCCAGCCCCCTGGGCCTGTGGCGGCACAAACGGGTGCTCGACCTCCCAGGAGAGGCACGCGTCTATCCGGACTTCGCCCGCCTTTACGGCGCCCAGTTGAAGGCGGTGGACGACTGGCTCAGCCAGCTCGGCGTGCGCCAGCGCCCGCGCCGCGGCCTCGGCCTGGAATTCCATCAGCTGCGGGAATTCCGCGATGGCGACACGCTGCGCCAGATCGACTGGAAAGCCACCGCCCGCAAGCGCACGCCCATCGCCCGCGAATACCAGGACGAGCGCGACCAGCAGATCGTTTTCCTCCTCGACTGCGGGCGCCGCATGCGCAGCCAGGACGGCGACCTTTCGCACTTCGACCACGCCCTCAATGCCAGCCTGCTGCTCAGCTACGTGGCCCTGCGTCAGGGCGATGCGGTGGGCCTGTCCACCTTCGCCGCCGAACGCGACCGCTTCGTGCCGCCCGTGAAAGGCCCGGCCCAGCTGAACGTACTGCTTAATGGCGTCTACGACCTGGACAGCACCTTGCGCCCAGCCGACTTCAGTGCCGCCGCCGAAGCCCTGCTCGCCCGCCAGCGGCGCCGCGCCCTGGTGGTACTGGTCAGCAACCTGCGCGACGAAGACGATGCCGAGCTGTTCAGCGCCGTGAAACGCCTCGGCCGCCAGCATCGCCTGCTGGTGGTCAGCCTGCGCGAGGAAATCCTCGACAGCCTGCGCCATACCCCAGTGCAAGGCTTCGATGACGCCCTCGCCTACTGCGGCACAGTGAACTATCTCAACGCCCGCAACAGCCTCCACGAACGCCTCGCCGCCCGCGGTGTGCCGGTGCTGGACGCCCGCCCCAGCGAATTGGGCCCGCAGTTGGTGAGCCGTTACCTGGCGTGGAAGAAGGCGGGTGCGCTGTAAGGACAGCCCGGCACTGGACTGTCGGCTTTCGCTGCACCCTACGCCAACCTGCCCTCTGTAGGAGCTAGCTTGCTAGCGAATAGGGGCCATTCGCTGGCAAGCCAGCTCCTACGGGCAATGCAGCGGAGTCACGGTCAACCTCGTTGGGCTTCGCTGCGCTCTGCCCAACCTACAAAAGCCCCGCCCCCAACCCTCTCCCTCAATGGAGAGGGAGTTGTCCGAGCTAGGCACAATCGCGGCGCTCTTCCTGTAGGGGCGAATTCATTCGCCAAGGAGGCCGCAGGTCTCCCCTCCCCGTTTCGCGCCCAAAGAAAAAGGCGAAGCCTAAGCTTCGCCTTTTCTCATTCCACTCGACCTCAGTGGTGCTTGCGCGGCACCGACTTGAGCAGTTCGGTGGGGGGCATTTCGCAGTTGATCTTGCGGCCCAGCAGTTCCTCGATCGGCGGCAGGGCGAAGGCGTCGTCCTCACCGGCGAAGCTGATGGAGGTACCGCTGGCGCCTGCGCGGCCGGTCCGGCCGATGCGGTGCACGTAGTCGTCCGGGTCTTCCGGCAGGGTGAAGTTGATCACGTGGCTGATGCCATCGATATGGATGCCACGGCCGGCGACATCGGTGGCCACCAGGACGCGGATCTTGCCTTCGCGGAAGCCTTCCAGAGTCTTGATGCGCTTGTGCTGGGGCACGTCGCCGGACATCTGGGCGGCGCTGATGCCGTCCCTGGTCAGGCGTTCCTCGATGCGGCGCACTTCGTCCTTGCGGTTGGCGAAGACCATCACCCGCTCCCAGTTGTTCTGAGCAACCAGGTTGTAGAGCAGCTTGTACTTGTCGCTACTGGCCACGGCGTAGACGTGCTGTTCGACGGTCTCGCTGGCGACGTTTTCCGGCTCGATCTCGACGATGGCCGGGTCGACGGTCCACTGCTTGGCCAGGTTCATCACGTCTTCGGTGAAGGTGGCGGAGAACAGCAGGGTCTGGCGTTCGCCCTTGAACGGCGTCTGGCGGATGATCTGGCGCACCTGCGGGATGAAGCCCATGTCGAGCATGCGGTCGGCTTCGTCCAGAACCATCACCTCGACCATGTCCAGGTGCACTTCGCCGCGCTGGTTGAAGTCCAGCAGGCGGCCGGGGGTGGCGACCAGGATGTCGCAGAAGCGGGATTCCAGCTGCCTGAGCTGTTTGTCGAAGTCCATGCCGCCGACGAAGCTCATGACGCTGAGGCCGCTGTACTTGGTCAGCGCCTGGGCGTCCTTGGCAATCTGCACCACCAGCTCGCGGGTCGGCGCGATGATCAGCGCGCGCGGCTCGCCCATGTAGCGCTCTTTCGGCGGCGGGGTCTGCAGCAGCTGGGTGATGGTGGAGATGAGGAAGGCAGCGGTCTTGCCGGTACCGGTCTGCGCACGACCGATGGCGTCCTTACCCTTGAGGGTATGGCCGAGGACCTGGGCCTGGATCGGGGTGCAATAGGGGAAACCCAGATCGTGGATGGCGTGCATCAGCGTCGGATCGAGGTTGAAGTCGTGGAAGCGGGTCTTGCCCTCCTGGGGCTCCACCGCGAAGTCTTCCAGCTTCCAGTTGTCCACCGGGGCAGCCGCCTTGGCCGGACGCTCACGGCGCGGCTTGTCGGACTTGGGCTTGTCGCTGCGGGGCTTTTTCTCGCCACGGGGCGGGCGTTCGCTGGAACCTTCGGCCTTTTCGCCTGCTTCACGAGGCGCTTTCTTCGGTTTGGCCGGACGCTCTTGCTTCTCGGTCTGGGCGGGGGCTGGCGCGGCGGGGGCGGGGTTGGCCTGCGGCTCTTCACCCTTGCTGAAAATCTTCTTGAGTGCTTTGAGCACGGTGGTCTCGTCGATTGGTTAAGGAATGAACGGCCGCCAGTGTAAAGCAAGATGCCCGCAGGGCGAAGAGCTGCGGGCACTCAAGGGCTTGACTTGGACTAAGGAAGGGACTCCAGCAGCAGCCGGCGGACGTTTCCGCCCATGATGGCGGCGATGTCGGGCTCACTGAATCCGGCTTCCTTCAGGCCCTGGGTCAGTTGCGCCAGGCCGCTGGTGTCGAAGGGCGTATGCACCGCGCCGTCGAAGTCCGAGCCCAGCGCCACATGCTGCACGCCGACCTTGTCGGCGACGTAGCGGATGGCCTTGACGATGGCCTTGACCGAAGTTTCGCAGACGGCAGTATCCCAGTAGCCGATACCGATCACTCCGCCAGTGGCGGCGATGCGCTGGATATGCGCGTCGGTGAGGTTGCGGGTACCCGGGCAGGTGCCCTCGACGCCGGTATGGGAGACCAGCACCGGACGTTCGGCCATGTTCAGCACATCGTCGATCAGTGCGCGGGAGGCGTGGGCCAGGTCCACCAGCATCTTCTTCTCTTCCAGGCGGGCGATCACCCGGCGGCCGAAGGGCGTCAGCCCGCCCTTCTCCAGGCCATGGGCGGAGCCACCCACTTCGTTATCGAAGAAGTGGGTCAGGCCCATGATGCGGAAGCCCGCGTCGTACATGCGGTCGACGTTCTCCAGCTTGCCTTCCAGCGGATGCAGGCCTTCGGTGGCGAGGATGGCGGCGACCTGGTTCGGGTCCTTTTCCCAGGCGGCGAGGTAGCGGGCGAAGTCGTCGCGGCTGCGCACCAGGGTCAGCTTGCCCTGGCTACCGGCGGCGGCTTCCTCGAGCCTCTTGCCCTGATAGAGCGCGCGCTCCAGCAGGCTGTGCCACGTTGCGCGGGGCCAGCGCTGGGCCATGACCAGCAGGGTGATGTTGTCGGAGTCGGAACCATTGCGCTCGTAGTTGAGGCCGCGCGGGGTCTTGGTCACGGTGGAGAACACCTGCAGGCCGACATGCCCTTCAAGCAGGCGCGGCAGGTCGCTGTGGCCGAAGTCATGGCGATCCAGCAGGTTGCGGCTCCACAGCAAGGCATCGTCGTGCAGGTCGGCGACGAACAGCGTCTTGTGCAGGTTCTCGGCCTCATCCGAGGCGTGATAGGGCGGCGGCGATTCCACCGTGTTCATCTCGCGGTCGAGCAATCCCGGCAGGTAGAAGAAAATCCCCAGGCCAACGGCCACCAGCAGTAGCAAAGCGATCAGGAGTTTGCGCATGTCCAGCTTCCCGGCTGTCTTGTAGTGAACGGACTCTAGCAAACAGACGTTTGAGCGGACGGGAAATCGAGGGCATGCCTCATTCGGGGAAACACCCGTGAGGCTCAGCTACCCGTTCAGTCGATTACGCCCATCGTGCTTGGCCTGGTAGAGCGCGTTGTCTGCCCGGGCGATCAGGCCCTGCAGGCTGTCCGGCTGCTGCATCTCGGCCATGCCGATGGAAACGGTCACGCCGGGCAGCACGCCCAACGGGGAATAGAAGGAGGCAATCTGCTCCAGGCTGACGCGCAGCCGCTCACCAATACTGCGCGCCTCATCGCCGTTGATTTCCGGTAGCAGGATGACGAACTCCTCGCCGCCGTAGCGCGCCATGCTGTCCTTGGGCCGCAGCTGGTTGCGCAGGGTGTGGGAGACCAGGCAGAGCGCGTAGTCGCCAGCCAGGTGGCCGTGACGATCGTTGTAAGCCTTGAAATGGTCCACATCCAGCATGAGCATCGACAGCGGTTGCTCGTTGAAGGCACAGCGGGTGCTTTCGCGCTGAAAGATCTGCTCCAGCCAGCGACGATTGAAGAGCCCGGTAAGGGTGTCGATCTTGGCGTTCTGTTCGGTGTCGAGAATGATCCGGTTGCCCTGGCGCACACGCTCGCAGAGCAACTCCAGCAGGTTCTGCATCAACTGCGGCGACTGCTGGAACAGGCTAACCAGGGACTGCCGGTGCAGGCGCAATACGGTAGTGGGCTCGCTGGCCACCACGTAGGCCGAAGGATGGTCGTTGTCGATGAAGCTGATCTCGCCGGCGCACTCGCCCGCTTCGATGGTGCTCACCGGATTGTTGTCCAGCGAACCGAGATAGACCTTCAGCCGCCCGCTCACCACCAGATAAAGGTGCTGATTGCGGTTGAACGGCGACAACAACACCTCCCCTGCCTCCAGATCGCAAGCACGGAACTCCTTGAGCAACTGCGCGAGACAGTTCGCGGTGACGTTCTGGAACAGACGCAGTCGGCTCAGCAGAGCCAAGTCTTCTTGCCAGTGGACATGCTTCATGGCTGCAACGCCTCGGATGGCAGTCGAAGCGGACGACACCGCTAACGATCCTTGTCTCAGCTGTAAACCCGGTGTGACAGTATTCCCACACTTTTTACCTGACAATGCCCACCTAAAGTTGGGCCGACAGACGGCAGGATAACGGTAAGGAACGCGACGATTACTGATATTCGCCACAATTTCGCAACAGTTTTCCGGGCGCGCAAAAATGCCCCGAGCCGCTTCAGGCGGTTCGGCGCGAGAGTTGCGAATGTTGCACAGCGCAGAAGGCCGCCCCGTGAGGCGGCCTTCGACAGCCAGTATAGATGGCCTCAGGCCAGCAGGCGGAACTTCACCGCGTAGCCGGCCATGCGGGCTTCCAGCTTGGCCCGCAGCGACTCATCCAGCCCCGGCACGCGGATCTCGGCAACCTGGCCGTGGCGATCGTCGTTGACCACTTCCACCGTCACGCCCGGCGCTATGGCGCCCAGCACCTGCTCCAGCACACGGCGGGTGGCGTCGAAACGCAGTGTCGGCTTGAAGGTCTTGCCCACGGCGGTGACCGGAATGGCGTCGATGATCCAGACATCCTTGGGCACCGCCGCGCGCTCGGGTACATGCTGGGCGGCATGCGCCAGCAGTTCGGCCTCGCTGACGCTGGCGCCGGGCTTGAGCTGAACATAGGCCACCGGCAG
Source organism: Pseudomonas sp. BN515 (assembly GCF_029873155.1). NCBI lineage: Bacteria > Pseudomonadati > Pseudomonadota > Gammaproteobacteria > Pseudomonadales > Pseudomonadaceae > Pseudomonas > Pseudomonas sp. BN515. Next base: position 44,231 of record NZ_SSOH01000011.1, read on the forward strand.
TTCGCCGACCTTGTCGTCCGGCTTGCCGACGGCGGCGGCCATGGCCACGGCGGGATGGCGGTGCAGGGCCTCTTCGATCATCTGCGGGTCGATGTTGTGGCCGCCGCGAATGATCAGGTCCTTGCTGCGGCCGGTGAGCCAGATGTAGCCATCGGCATCCATCCGCCCGAGATCACCGGTATTGAACCAGTCACCGTCGACCCAGATGTCCTTGTTCTTGCTGGCTTGCAGGTAACCCTTGAACACGGTCACGCCGCGCACGCAGAGGTTGCCGATCTCGTTCTGTTCGGCATCGCGCAAGTAACTACCCTGCTCATCGAGCACCGCGACCTTCACCTGGCAATAAGGCATGCGCATGCCGATGGAGCCGGGCCGGCGCTCGCCGTGGGCGGGGTTGCCACAGGTGCCGCAGGTGGCCTCGGTCAGGCCGTAGCCTTCGATCAGCTTGAGGCCGGTCTTGGCCTCGAATTGGCGGATCAGTTCCACCGGCATGGGCGCGGCGCCGCACAGGGCATAGCGCAGGCTGGACAGGTCGTGCCCCTCGCTGGGCACCTGCAACAGGCCCGCGTAGATGGTCGGCACGCCGCTGAAGAAACTCACCCGGTAGCGCTCGATGACTTTCCAGAAGTTCTGGATCAGCCGCGTATTGCGATAGCCCTGAGGCGTGGCGATGAGGAATTCGGCACCCGCGAAGATCGGGGCGAGGCCGGTGACCATCACGCCATTGACGTGGAACAGCGGCAGGCCGCAGAGGGTGTTGTCGCCCTCCCCCAGGTTGATGGCGTAGGCCAGGATCATCGCCATGGCCACTTCATTGCGATGGCTGTGGGGCGCCAGCTTGGGCGTGCCGGTGGTGCCGCCGGTATGGAAGTAGGAAGCGACGTCATCCGGCGCGATCACCCGGCCGCTCTGCAGGTGGTCGGCGGGGAAGCGGTCGAGCAGTTCGTCGAAGTCCAGCACGCCTTCCGGCAGCGGGCCGCGCTGGGCCTTGATGGCGCTGCGCTGGGGCTCGGGCAGCAGGTTGGCCAGGTCGACGGTGACGATGGCCGCAAGCTCCGGCAGCCGGTCACGCAGGCCGGCCACCTTGTCCCAGAGATCGGTGCCCGGGAACGGCGCCAGCGTCACCAGTACCTTGGAGTCGGCCGCATGGATCAGCTCGGCGATGTGCTCGGGCTCCAGCAACGGGTTGATGGCATTGACCACGCCGGCCGCTTCCCCGCCCCAGATGGTGAAATGGGTATGGGGCAGGTTCGGCAGCAGGAAAGACACCGCCTTGCCCGGGCGTACACCCAGATGATGGAAGGCGTTGGCCGCCTGGGTGACTCGCGCCAGCAGCTGTGCATAAGTCAGCTCGAACGGCGCCTCTTCGGCATCGCCCTGGAGCAGGAAGGTCATGGCGCGCTTGTGCGGATGGCGCTCGGCACTCTGGCGGATCAGCTCATAGGTGCTGTCCGGCATGCCGCGCTCTTCCAGCGAAAGGCGTTCGAGTTCTTCGATGTCGCGCAGGGTAGCGATGGGTGAAGCGGAGGTCTGGGCCATGGTCGGTTCTTGTTCTGTCGGGTTGTGGGGTCAGCTGTGCAGACGCTCCACCAGCCAGGCGCCGATGTCACGGATCTGCTGCGGCAATACCTCGTGGGCCATCGGATAGTCGCGCCACTCCACAGGAACCCCGGCAGCCGCCAGGCGATCGTGGGCGGAGCGCCCCATCGCAGGCAGCACCACGTCGTCGAAAGTGCCATGCAAGCAAAGGACCGGCAGTTGTCGTTTTGTATCCGACAGTTTCATTTCGTCAGCGAAGGTGGGTGCGTAGGTGGACAGCGCCAGCACGCCGCCCAGCTCATCCGCCCAGCGCAGGAAGGCGGTGTGCAGCACCACGGCGCCACCCTGGGAGAAGCCGGCGAGGATGATGCGGCGGGGCTCGATGCCGCCGTCGATCTGTGCCTGCACCAGCGCCATGACCTGCTCGGCCGATTCCTCCAGTTGCGCCTCGTTGATCGCACGCTCAGGGCGCATCGCGAGGATGTCGTACCAAGACGGCATGGCCCAGCCGCCATTGATGGTCACCGCGCGGGTCGGCGCCTGGGGCAGCACGAAGCGCGTGGTGCCCAGCACTTCCTGCAGGGCCTCGGCCACCGGCAGGAAGTCGTAACGGTCCGCGCCCAGGCCGTGGAGCCAGATGACGCAGGCGTCGGCGCGATGTGTGGGCTCCAGGATCAGTGTGTCGCTCATGTGTGGCTCCGTTGTGGTGCATTTGCACAGTTATGGGGCGATGGCATCAGAAGGGGTGGGTTGATAACTGAAAAAGATGTCGCAAGGCTAAAACTTTACCTATTGACCTATCTGAATAGGCCTACTGGCGTCTTGCTGGTACGGCCTTTGCTAACCAGCAGCTCACTGAAACACAGCCGTGGCACGGTAACACTTGCCCGGTGTGCAACGGGTTGGGCAGCGGCTCCGGCCGAGGCCTTGCAGGCGGTCACCTGGCGTCATTCGTGATGCGAGGGCGGGCGCAAATCCGTCTCCAGCCCATTTGACCAATGGGCAGGGAAAGGTCCGGTGGCGAGCGGAGCAGCGCCAACTAGACTCCTTCCTTAGGTCCGACACCCCGGTTGACCCTTTCCAGTGCATAAAGGGTTGAACCTGCCTCACGAGGGTACGGCGGTGGGATCGAGACTCCAACACCAATAAAAGCAACTGGAGGTTTTAATGAAGATGGTGAAATCCACCCTGGCCGTGCTGACCGCGGCAACCGTTCTCGGTGTCAGCGGTTTCGCGCAGGCGGGCGCCACCCTGGACGCGGTGAAGAAGAAAGGCTTCGTGCAATGCGGCATCAGTGACGGCCTCCCGGGCTTCTCCTATGCCGACGGCAAGGGCAACTACAAAGGCATCGACGTTGACGTCTGCCGCGCAGTTGCCGCTGCCGTGTTTGGCGATGCCAGCAAAGTCAAATTCAGCCCCCTGACCGCCAAGGAACGTTTCACCGCGCTGCAGTCCGGCGAAGTCGACGTCCTGTCGCGTAACAGCACCTGGACCAGCTCCCGTGATGCTGCCATGGGCCTGAACTTCACCGGCGTGACCTACTACGACGGCCAGGGCTTCCTGGTGAACAAGAAGCTCGGCGTCTCCAGCGCCAAGGAACTCGATGGCGCCACCGTGTGCATCCAGGCCGGCACCACCACCGAGCTGAACCTGTCCGACTACTTCCGCGCCAACAACCTGAAGTACACCCCCATCACCTACGACACCTCCGACGAGAGCGCCAAGTCGCTGGAGTCCGGTCGTTGCGACGTGCTGACCTCCGACCAGTCCCAGCTCTATGCACAGCGCATCAAGCTGGCCGCTCCGGACGAGTACGTGGTGCTGCCGGAAGTGATCTCCAAGGAGCCCCTCGGCCCGGCCGTGCGCCAGGGTGACGAGGAGTGGTTCGACATCGTGCGCTGGTCCCTGTTCGCCATGCTCAACGCAGAAGAACTGGGTCTGACCTCGAAGAACGTCGAAGAACAGGCCAAGACCACCAAGAACCCCGACATTGCCCGTCTGCTGGGTACTGAAGGCGAGTTCGGCAAGGACCTGAAGCTGCCGAAGGACTGGGCGGTGCAAATCGTCAAACAAGTCGGCAACTACGGTGAAATCTTCGATCGCAACATCGGTGCCGGTAGCGAGCTGAAGATCGAGCGCGGTCTCAACGCCCTGTGGAACAAGGGCGGTCTGCAATACGCACCGCCGGTGCGCTGACCGTCGCCCGGTGGCCACATGAGGTGGCCGCCGGGTTCGAGTTCCGTTTCAACGCGAACCCTGGCCGCCGTCCCCCATCCGGTCGGCCAGCGGTTCCCAGAGGGCTGTCATGCAAAAACCTGCCAACGCCCCGCGTGCCCCGAAAGGTTCGTTCTGGACCGATCCCAAGGCGCGTGCGTGGCTATTCCAGATAATCGCCGTCATCGCGGTCGTGGCACTGGGCTGGTACCTGTTCCAGAACACCCAGCACAACCTGCAACAGCGCGGCATCCTGTCCGGCTTCGACTTCCTCGAACAGAGCGCCGGCTTCGGGATTTCCCAACACCTGATCGATTACAACGAAAGCAACAGCTACGGCCGCGTTTTCGTCATCGGCCTGCTCAACACCTTGCTGGTCTCGTGTATCGGTATCTTCTTCGCCACCATCCTCGGCTTCCTCCTGGGCGTGGCGCGGCTGTCGCCGAACTGGCTGATCCGCAAGCTGGCGACCGTCTACATCGAGACCTTCCGCAACATCCCGCCGCTGCTGCAGATCTTCTTCTGGTACTTCGCGGTGATGCTGCCCATGCCGGGGCCGCGCCAGAGCCTGGCCATCGGCGAGCACTTCTTCCTCAACAACCGCGGCCTGTACATGCCGGCGCCGACCATTGCCGACGGCTTCCTGCCCTTCCTGGTCAGCCTGGTACTGGTGCTGCTGGCGATCATCGCCGTCGCCCGCTGGGCCAAGGCCAAGCGTGAGGCCACCGGCCAGCGCTTCCCGGTACTGCTCACCTCGATCGTGCTGCTGGTGGTCATTCCCGGACTGGTCGCGCTGGTCTTCGGCCGGCCCTTCGAGTGGAGCATTCCGGAGCTGCAAGGCTTCAACTTCCGCGGCGGCTGGGTGGTGATTCCGGAACTGATCGCCCTGACCCTGGCACTAACCGTGTACACCGCGGCGTTCATCGCCGAGAACGTGCGCTCCGGCATCCAGGCGGTCAGCCACGGCCAGACCGAAGCCGCGCGCTCGCTCGGCCTGCCCGCTGCCAAGACCCTGCGTCTGGTGATCATCCCGCAGGCCCTGCGCGTGATCATCCCGCCGCTCACCAGCCAGTACCTGAACCTGACCAAGAACTCGTCCCTGGCAGCCGGCATCGGCTACCCGGACATGGTCTCGCTGTTCGCCGGTACGGTGCTGAACCAGACCGGCCAGGCGATCGAGGTGGTCACCATCACCATGAGCGTCTACCTGGCCATCAGCATCAGCATTTCCCTGCTGATGAACTGGTACAACAAGCGCATTGCGCTAGTCGAGCGGTAAGGGGCGAACCATGACGACACACGTATTCAAGCCCGACCAGCCGCCACCCCGGATGAGCGTCGGTGTACTGGGCTGGCTGCGCGCCAACCTGTTCTCGAACTGGTTCAACACCCTGCTGACCCTGTTCGCCATCTACCTGGTGTGGCTGGTCCTGCCGCCGCTGATCAAGTGGGCCTTCCTCCAGGCTGACTGGAGCGGCAGCACCCGCGCCGACTGCACCAGCGAAGGCGCCTGCTGGGTCTTCATCAAGATGCGCTTCTCCCAGTTCATGTACGGCTTCTACCCAGAAGACCTGCGCTGGCGAGTGGACCTGGCGGTATGGATCGCCATCATCGGCGCCGCGCCGCTGTTCATCCCGCGCTTCTCGCGCAAGGCGGTGTATGGCCTGAGCTTCCTGGTGATCTACCCGATCATTGCCTACTGGCTGCTGCACGGCGGCTTCCTCGGCATGAGCACCGTGTCCAGCAGCCAATGGGGCGGCCTGATGCTGACCCTGGTGATCGCTGCGGTGGGCATCGTCGGCGCGCTGCCGCTGGGCATCCTGCTGGCACTGGGACGGCGTTCGAACATGCCGGCGATCAAGGTCATCTGCGTGACCTTCATCGAGTTCTGGCGTGGCGTTCCGCTGATCACCGTGCTGTTCATGTCCTCGGTGATGCTGCCGCTGTTCCTGCCTGAAGGCCTGTCCTTCGACAAGCTGCTGCGGGCGCTGATCGGCGTGATCATGTTCCAGTCGGCCTACATCGCCGAAGTGGTGCGTGGCGGCCTGCAGGCGATCCCCAAGGGCCAGTACGAAGCCGCTGCGGCCATGGGCCTGGGTTACTGGCGAATGATGGGCCTGGTGATCCTGCCGCAAGCCCTGAAGCTGGTGATCCCCGGCATCGTCAACACCTTCATCGCGCTGTTCAAGGACACCAGCCTGGTGATCATCATCGGCCTGTTCGACCTGCTCAACAGCATCAAGCAAGCCACCACCGACCCGGCCTGGCTGGGCATGGCAACCGAAGGCTACGTCTTCGCCGCCCTGGTGTTCTGGATCTTCTGTTTCGGCATGTCCCGCTACTCCATGAGCCTGGAGCGCAAGCTGGACACCGGCCACAAGCGTTAGGAGTCATCCCATGACTGAAGCAAGCAAGAAAGTAGCCGGCGAGCCGATCATCCGCCTGCAGGGCGTGAACAAGTGGTATGGCCAGTTCCACGTGCTGAAGGACATCAACCTCGATGTGCAGCAGGGCGAGCGCATCGTCCTCTGCGGTCCGTCCGGTTCCGGCAAGTCCACCACCATCCGCTGCATCAACCGCCTGGAGGAGCACCAGCAGGGCCGCATCATCGTCGACGGCACCGAGCTGACCAGCGACCTCAAGCACATCGAGGCGATCCGCAGCGAAGTGGGCATGGTGTTCCAGCACTTCAACCTGTTCCCGCACCTCACCGTGCTGCAGAACTGCACCCTGGCACCGATGTGGGTACGCAAGATGCCCAAGCGCCAGGCCGAGGAAATCGCCATGCACTATCTGGAGCGCGTACGCATTCCGGAGCAGGCGAACAAGTTCCCCGGCCAGCTATCCGGCGGCCAGCAGCAGCGCGTGGCCATTGCCCGCGCCCTGTGCATGAAGCCGAAGATCATGCTGTTCGACGAACCCACCTCGGCACTCGACCCGGAGATGGTGAAGGAAGTGCTCGACACCATGATCGGCCTCGCCCACGACGGCATGACCATGCTCTGCGTGACCCACGAGATGGGCTTCGCCCGCACCGTGGCCAACCGGGTGATCTTCATGGACAAGGGCGAGATCGTGGAACAGAACGAGCCCAACGCCTTCTTCGACAACCCGCAGAACGAGCGGACCAAGCTGTTCCTCGGGCAGATCCTGCACTGAGGATTGGACGCGAAATGATAAAGGGAGCCTTCGGGCTCCCTTTTTCTTTGGCGCGTGCCCCCCGTGGGAGCGAGTTCATTCGCGAAAGGATTGGCACCAAGCCAGCCCTCTCCCCAGCCCTCTCCCGCAGGCGGGAGAGGGGGCAGACCGTGCAGCGCTCCGACTGCTTTCGTCCAGACAAAAAAAGCCGCGCATTCGCGCGGCTTCTTCCCGGCGGCAGATCAATCACTCGCCGTAGATATCGAAGTCGAAGTACTTGGCCTGGATCGCCTGGTATTTGCCGTTCTCGCGCAGGGTCTTGATGGCGTTGTTGAACTTCTCACGCAGCTCGTTATCGCCCTTGCGCACAGCAATGCCGGCACCCTCACCGAAGTACTTCGGATCGTTCAGCACCGGACCGACGAACTCGTAGCCCTTGCCGTTCTCGGTCTTGAGGAAGCCTTCGTTGAGCGGGAAGACGTCGGCCAGCACGCCATCCAGGCGCCCGGACAGCACGTCCAGGTAGATCTCGTTTTGGGTGCTGTAACGCACCACCTTCACACCTTTTGGCTCCAGTACCTCGGCGGCGAAGCGGTCAGTGGTGGTGGAACGCTGGGTGCCGATGGTCTTGCCCACCAGGCTCTTGAATTCCGGGTCGACCACACTGCCCTTCTTCATCACCAGGCGTGCCGGGCTGTAGTAGTACTTGCCGGTGAAGTCCACGGACTTCTTGCGCTCATCGGTGATGGTCATGGACGACAGCACGGCGTCCACCTTCTTCACCTTCAGGGACGGGATCAGGCCATCGAACTCCTGCTCGATCCACTGGCACTTCACCTTCATCTCTTCGCACATGGCATTGCCGATGTCGTAGTCGAAGCCAGAGATCTGGCCGTCCGGCGTCTTGAAGGCGAAGGGCGGATAGGCGGCCTCGATGCCAATGCGCAGGGGCTTGTCAGCGGCGAAAACGCTGGAGGCAAGCAGGCTCAGGGCAAGGCTGCCCAGCAGAACGAGTTTCTTCATGGTGCGACTCCCGCAGTACGGATGGATGCCCGCCACAGGATAGGACGAGCAGGTTCGGAATGGGTTTGCGAGGCAGAAGAAGACACGGCCACGGACGGCCGGGATGGGAATGAGGTGGGTAGCTGGCTGAGGATCATCATGGATGCCGCTAACTTGTACTTATGAGTCCATACTGGACTCAAATGTACAGATCGTCAATCACCCATGAAAAAGCCCGGCGGGTCCGGGCTTCGAGTCCGAACAGCAGGTCAATCTGTGGGAGCGAATTCATTCGCGAAAGGCCGCAGCGCGGCCCAGGCCACCGATGGCAGGCCGTTGGCCTGCTTCGCGAATAAATTCGCTCCTACAGGCTCTCTATTCGTTTTCTAATTCCAGCGCTCGGCAGCCGCCTTGTCGCTGCACCGCCCTTCCACCCAGCGTGGGCCTTCGGCGGTGTCTTCCTTCTTCCAGAAGGGCGCACGGGTCTTGAGGTAGTCCATCACGAAATTGCAGGCATCGAACGCCGCCTGGCGGTGGGCGCTGGCGGTGCCGACGAAGACGATGGGCTCGCCCGGTTCCAGGCGACCAACGCGGTGGAGAATCTCCACATTGAGCAGCGGCCAGCGCTCCCGCGCCTCCACCTCGATCTTCTCCAGGGCCTTCTCGGTCATGCCCGGGTAATGTTCGAGGAACATTCCCGCCACTTCCTGGCCGTCATTGAAGTCGCGCACGTAGCCAACGAAACCGACCACGGCGCCAATGCCGACGTTGGCCGCGTGCAGCGCGTTGAGTTCAACACCGGGATCGAAAGCACCTTCCTGCACGCGAATGGCCATCTCAGCCTCCTGTGACCGTGGGGAAGAAGGCGACTTCGTCGCCATCGGCGAGGGCCTCGTCCAGGCTGCACAGCTCCTGGTTGCGGGCGCACATCAGGTTCTGTTCGGCGAGCACTTCCCACACGCCGCCACGGGCCAGCAGGTGCTGGCGCAGGTCATCCAGTTTCGCGAACGCCGGGTCACAGCTGAGCTGCTCGCCTTCGATGCCGAGCGCTTCACGGTAACGGGCGAAATACTGCACGCGAATCATCATTACTCCCCGGCCTGGTAGTGGCCGCTCTTGCCGCCCAGCTTTTCCAGCAGGCGTACGTTTTCGATGGTCATGCCGCGATCCACCGCCTTGCACATGTCGTAGATCGTCAGGGCGGCGACGCTGGCGGCGGTCAGGGCTTCCATCTCCACCCCGGTCTGCCCGGCCAGCTTGCAGCGGGCGACGATGCGCACGCAGTCGTCCCCTTCCGCCTCCAGCTCTACCTTGACGCTGGTGAGCATCAGCGGGTGACACAGGGGAATGAGGTCGGAGGTCTTCTTCGCCGCCTGGATGCCGGCGATGCGCGCCACGGCGAATACATCGCCCTTGGGGTGGCCGCCTGCCTGGATCATGGCGAGGGTTTCCGGGCGCATGCGCACACGGGCTTCAGCCGTCGCTTCACGGGAAGTCACCGCCTTGTCGGTGACGTCGACCATGTTGGCGCGGCCTTGGGAATCGAGATGGGTAAGCACTGCACGTCTCCTTGGACAGGAGACAGATTGTATACAGAAACCCGCGTCGGGCGGCAGCTGCCGCCCGGCGGGATACTGAGGTCACATATGGGCTTCGGCGAACTCGGCCAGCACGGAGCGCGGCACGCCCTGGAGGGTGATGTGCACGCCGTGGGGGAAGTCCTTGAAGCGTTCGCTCAGGTAGGTCAGGCCGGAGCTCGGCGCGGAAAGGTAAGGAGTGTCGATCTGCGCCAGGTTGCCCAGGCAGATCACCTTGGAGCCAGTACCGGCACGCGTAATGATGGTTTTCATCTGGTGCGGCGTCAGGTTCTGGCATTCGTCGATGATGATCAGGCTCTGCTGGAAGCTGCGGCCCCGGATGTAGTTCAGGGATTTGAACTGCAGGGGCACCTTGCTGAGGATGTAGTCCACGCTGCCGTGGGTGTTCTCGTCATCCATGTGCAGGGCTTCCAGGTTGTCGGTGATCGCCCCCAGCCAGGGTTCCATCTTCTCCGCCTCGGTACCGGGCAGGAAACCGATTTCCTGATCCAGCCCCTGCACACTGCGGGTGGCGATGATGCGGCGATAGCGCTTGCTGACCATGGTCTGCTCGATGGCCGCGGCCAGCGCCAGGATGGTCTTGCCCGAACCCGCCGCGCCGCTGAGGTTGACCAGGTGGATGTCCGGGTCCAGCAATGCGTAGAGCGCCAGCGCCTGATACACGTCGCGCGGGCGCAGGCCCCAGGCTTCCTGGTGCAGCAGCGGCTCCTGATGCAGATCGAGGATCAGCAGCTCATCGGCCTTGATGCCCTTGATCCAGCCGACAAAGCCTTGCTCGTCGACGATGAACTCGTTGACGTGCACGGCTGGAAGGTTGTCGGTGAGCTGCACACGGTGCCAGGTCCGGCCATGGTCCTGGCGCGTCTCCACCGTGCTCACGCGGTCCCAGAATGAACCCGGCATATCGTGGTAGCCACGGGACAGCAGGGAGACGTCGTCCACCAATTGGTCGGTGTGGTAGTCCTCCGAGTCGATTCCGCAGGCCCGCGCCTTCAGGCGCATGTTGATGTCCTTGGTCACCAGCACCACGGACATGCCCGGCTTGCGGCTCTTCAGTTCCACCAGCTGGTTGATGATCTTGTTGTCGTTGAGGTCTTCAGGCAGCCAGGTGATGGGGGCTGCGCGTTTGCTCATGAGAATCGAGAGGAAGCCGCAGGGGCCGCTTTTCTCTCGCTGGATGGGTACTCCGTGCTCCACTTCCTCGGGGGTTGCGCCACTGAGGATCTTGTCGATGTTACGGATGGCCTGCCTGCATTCAGCGGCAACGCCCTGCTTGCCGGTCTTGAGCTTGTCCAGTTCCTCCAACACGGTCATCGGAATGGCCACGTGGTGTTCCTGGAAGTTGAACAAGGCGTTGGGATCGTGGATCAGGACGTTGGTGTCGAGCGCGTACAAGGTTGGAGCGGTAGGGCTGGAGCGTCCGTGGTCATCCATACTCGGTCACCTTCTTATAGGGCCAGGCGACGGAATGCCAGACAGGCGCTCCGCCGCGGGGGACCGCCGACCTCCCCGCTCCGGGTCATGCCGGGTAGAGGATGGAGCCAACAAGGTGAGGGCCTATGGCCGCCACCTGTCTGCAGGGTTCGGCGGTCTGTATTTTTTTTACTCCATTCGGGATGACAGAAAAAAGAACTTTTTTGCCTGTTCGGATCTTTTTTCACAGTGCGACAAAAACCCCTTGGCGCGTACGGGATCGCCCGCTAAAGTCGAAAGTCCCCTCCCCCGAAATTTCCCGAATTTTCCGCCCCAGGCGGTCATCCCGTTCCTGCATCCAGCCTGCCTATCGGCGGGATAGGTGGAGCCAACCGACGCAAATCCCTAGAATCGCCCCGTTCCCGAAGGAGACGATTCGATGCTGTTGGTGATTTCCCCCGCCAAGACCCTGGACTACGAGACCCCGCCGGCCACTTCGCGCTTCACCCAGCCGGAGTTCCTCGACCATTCCCAGGAGCTGATCCAGCAACTGCGCGAACTCAGCCCCGCGCAGATCGCCGAGCTGATGCACCTGTCCGACAAGCTCGCCGGCCTGAACGCCGCGCGCTACGGTAGCTGGCACCCGGATTTCACCCCCGACAACGCCAAGCAGGCCCTGCTGGCCTTCAAGGGCGACGTCTACACCGGCCTCAATGCCGAGGATTTCAGCGAAGCCGACTTCGACTTTGCCCAGCAGCATCTGCGCATGCTCTCCGGCCTCTACGGCCTGCTGCGCCCGCTGGACCTGATGCAGCCCTACCGCCTGGAAATGGGCACCAAGCTGGCCAACGCCCGCGGCAAGGACCTCTACGCCTTCTGGGGTGATCGCATCAGCGGCTGGCTGAACGATGCCCTGGCGGCCCAGGGCGACGACATCCTGCTCAACCTCGCCTCCAACGAATACTTCAGCTCGGTGAAGCGCAAGGCCCTGAACGCCCGCATCATCGACACCGAGTTCAAGGACCTGAAGAACGGTCAGTACAAGATCATCAGCTTCTACGCCAAGAAGGCCCGCGGCCTGATGGCCCGCTACGTGATCAAGGAGCGCCTGCAGGACCCGCAAGGCCTCAAGGATTTCAACTACCAGGGCTACCGCTACTCGGCGGAGCACTCGGGGCCGGACAGCCTGGTTTTCCTGCGCGACGAACCGCAGGAGTGAAATGAGAAAACCCCGCCGACCGGCGGGGTTTTCGTTTTTTAGAGCGCGTATGAGTGTTGTGGTCACCCGCGCCAACCCACGACACCACGAACACGCAACAATTCCCGGTGCCCCGCCCGCCGATTCAGCTCCCCTCATTGGCGATCGAAAAATCGCACTCCCCCGCCTACACCCATCACCGGCCAAACCTGGCACGCCTGTTCCGCAATTCCGGTCTTCAAACCCCAAATCCAATATCACTTCAAGATCATTTAGCCCTCACAACTTCCGTTTTGATACTGGCAAACTTAACTTCAAGTAGTGGCCAACTTGCAAAATGCAATCATGAAAAAATTGCATTTCTCACTATCAGGAACTTTTTTAGAACCGCAAAACTCTGAGCATTCCGTCAGAGCGGAATCGTGCGTAGTCAAGATTCTGCAATAAATCAAACCGGGGACGAACGGTAGGAACTATCCGAAAACGCAGATACTCATACCCCCCGATACCTAAATTCTTCACACGTTGTTTCTGTGTGAATTCCAACTGCCTGGATAACTATCGGCGTAAAGCCGAGGGGTAGTTTTTATCTGGTGAAAACCAAAGAAGTTTATTAAGGAGAAGCGCAACAAACTCGACCTACTGGACAAAACCAACGAGCCAGAGCCATTGCGGCGATCAGCTCAGGACTCTTCCCGGGCAATCAATATTACATGCCCAGTTCAGGCGCCCTAAATTTGGCGTCCGGTATTAATCATGCCTGTGCACCGCAAAGTTGCAGTTGCGACATAACGGTGCAAACGGAAGTGACATTTACGTCACATATTAAACAGCGTGCTGAAAGGACGAGGTGAATACGATGCGAATCAGCATCTTCGGTTTGGGCTATGTTGGTGCAGTGTGCGCCGGCTGCCTCTCTGCTCGTGGTCATGAAGTTATCGGTGTCGATGTCTCTCAGACCAAGATCGACCTGATCAACAATGGCAAATCGCCAATTGTCGAGCCAGGCCTTGAAGAACTTCTGCAACAGGGCGTGAAGACTGGCCGCCTGCGCGGAACTACCGATGTTGCCGGTGCCGTGCGTGATACCCAGGTGTCCTTCATCTGCGTCGGCACCCCGAGCAAGAAGAACGGCGACCTGTCGCTGGATTACATCGAAGGCGTCTGCCGCGAAATCGGTTTTGCCCTGCGCGACAAGGCCGAACGCCACACCGTGGTCGTCCGCAGCACCGTGCTGCCGGGCACCGTGAAGAACGTGGTGATCCCGATCATCGAAGACTGCTCGGGCAAGAAGGCCGGCGTGGACTTCGGCGTAGCGGTGAACCCCGAGTTCCTCCGCGAGAGCACCGCGATCAAGGACTACGACTACCCGCCCATGACCGTCATCGGCGAGCTGGACAAGGCCGCTGGCGACGTACTGGAAACCCTGTACCGCGAACTCGACGCTCCGATCATCCGCAAGGACATCGAAGTGGCCGAGATGATCAAGTACACCTGCAACGTGTGGCACGCGGCCAAGGTCACCTTCGCCAACGAGATCGGCAACATCGCCAAGGCCGTTGGCGTCGATGGTCGTGAAGTGATGGACGTGGTCTGCCAGGACCACAAGCTGAACCTGTCCAAGTACTACATGCGCCCGGGCTTCGCCTTCGGCGGCTCCTGCCTGCCCAAGGACGTTCGCGCGCTGAACTACCGCGCCACCTCCCTGGATGTGGACTCCCCGCTGATCGGCTCGCTGATGCGCAGCAACGCCGGCCAGGTGCAGAAGGCCTTCGACATCATCGCCGGCCATGACAAGCGCCGCGTCGCCCTGCTCGGCCTGTCGTTCAAGGCCGGTACCGACGACCTGCGCGAAAGCCCGCTGGTGGAGCTGGCCGAGATGCTGATCGGCAAGGGTTACGACCTCAGCATCTACGACCGCAACGTCGAGTACGCCCGTGTCTACGGCGCCAACAAGGACTACATCGAGTCGAAGATCCCCCACGTGTCCTCGCTGCTCAACAGCAACTTCGACGCCGTGGTGGACAAGGCCGACATCATCGTCCTGGGCAACCGTGACGAGCTGTTCGCCCCGCTGGCGCAACAGGCTCCCGCCGGCAAGCAGGTGATCGACCTGGTGGGCTTCATGCCCAAGGGCACCCAAGGCAACGCCGAGGGTATCTGCTGGTAAGCGCCCTGCCTCCTCCCCTTGCGGGAGGAGGCATGCCCGAAACGACCAGTACAGGACGATTATCCCAATGGAAAAACTCAAAGATGGCCTGCTCGAAGCCTCGGGCTGGCTGTTCTACCTCATCGCGCTGATGCTGCTGGCACTGGCACTGCCCAAGTCTGTCTTCGATCCCGACTCCAAGCATTTCCTGCTGCTGATCGGGGCCGTCGGCATTTGGCGCTACTCCATGGGCGCCCTGCACTTCGCGCGCGGCACACTGTTCCTCTACTTCGTCTACCCCTGGTACAAGCGGCGCCTGGCCAAGCTCGGCAACGCGGCGGACCCGTCCCACGTGTTCCTGATGGTGACGAGTTTCCGCATCGAGGCCCTGACCACCGCCATGGTCTACCGCTCGGTGATCCAGGAAGCCATCGACTGCGGCTACCCGACCACCGTGGTCTGCTCCATCGTCGAGCTGTCCGATGAGCTGCTGGTGAAGAACCTCTGGACCAAGCTGGCACCGCCGCCGCGGGTCAAGCTGGACTTCGTGCGCATTCCCGGCACCGGCAAGCGTGATGGCCTGGCCTATGGCTTCCGCGCCATCTCCCGGCAACTGCCGGACGCGAACGCGGTGGTGGCGGTGATCGATGGTGACACCGTGCTGGCCGAAGGCGTGGTGAAGAAGACCGTGCCCTGGTTCAAGCTCTTCCCGAATGTCGGCGGCCTGACCACCAACGAGTTCTGCGAGGTGCGCGGCAGCTACATCATGAGCGAGTGGCACAAGCTGCGTTTCGCCCAGCGCCATCTCAACATGTGCTCCATGGCGCTCTCCAAGCGCGTGCTGACCATGACCGGGCGGATGTCGGTGTTCCGCGCCAGCGTGGTGACCGATCCGGACTTCATCGCCGACGTGGAAAGCGATCACCTGGACCACTGGCGCCTGGGTCGTTTCCAGTTCCTCACCGGTGACGACAAGTCCAGCTGGTACAGCCTGATGCGCCTGGGCTACGACACCTTCTACGTGCCGGATGCGGCGATCAACACGGTCGAGCACCCGCCGGAGAAGAGCTTCATCAAGGCCAGCCGCAAGCTGATGTTCCGCTGGTACGGCAACAACCTGCGACAGAACTCCCGCGCCCTGGCGCTGGGTCCGCGCCGCCTCGGCTGGTTCACCACCGTGGTGCTCGCCGACCAGCGCGCGTCGATGTGGACCTGCCTGCTGGGACTGGCCGTGGCCATCATCGCCAGCCTGAAGTACAGCATCGCCTACCTGCTGGTTTACCTGCTGTGGATCGGCATTACCCGCTTCGTCCTGACCCTGCTGCTCAGCATTACCGGGCACCGGATCGGGCCGGCCTACCCGCTGATCCTCTATTACAACCAGATCGTCGGGGCCCTGGTGAAGATCTACGTCTTCTTCCGTCTCGACCAGCAGTCCTGGACCCGCCAGAACACCAAGCTCAACCGTGACCTCGCCAGCTTCTCGCGCTGGTTCAACACCTGGTCCTCACGCGCCATGACCTTCTCCGCAACAAGCGTATTCATCGCCACGCTGCTGGCGATCGTGTGAGCACAAGGAACCTGACAGGAATCGAAGCCATGAATACAGCCGTCAATCTCAATGTGGTGCATGAATCCGAAGCCCAGCGCCAGCACGCGCGGGTGAAGATCCCCGGCAAAGTCCGCTACATCGCTCGCGGCGAACGCTTCGAAGCGTCGCTGCTGGACATCTCCGCCGGCGGTTTCGCCTTCACCGGCGGGCGCTCCGGCGCCAACATCGGCGACCACCACAAGGGCCGCCTGATGTTCCAGATCGACGGTCTCAGCCTCGGCCTGGACATCGAGTTCCAGGTGCGCGCCGTGGATGCGCGCAACGAGCGAGTCGGCTGCGTCTTCCACAGCCTGCAACCGCGCGATATCGCCACCCTGCGCTACCTGATCAGCTCCCACCTTTCCGGCGAGCTTGTCAGCGCCGGCGACCTGCTCAACACCCTGCAGCGCGAGAACTTCACCAAGCCGCGCAAGGGTGGCGCGGGCGGCGGCATGGGCCCGCTGGCGCGCCTGAAGGCGGTCGGCCTCAGTGCCGGCATCTTCGTCGTCGGCGTCACTGCCTTCGGCTACATCCTCAATTCGCTGTACGGCCTGTACTTCGTCACCCACGCCGACTCGGCCATGGTCGCGGTGCCCTCCATGCAGGTCACCATGCCACGCGAAGGTACCGTGCAGAGCCTGGTGAGCGCCGATGCCAGCGTGGAAAAAGGCGCGCCCATCGCGTCCTTCAACGCCACCATGCTGGAGATGCTCAAGGGCCACCTGACCGACGACCAGCTCACCCCGAAGAACGTCGAAGAGCTCTTCGGCAAGCAGATGAAGGGCACCCTCACCAGCCCGTGCAACTGCAAGATCGCCCGCCAGCTCGTGGCCGACGGCCAGTTCGCCAGCAAGGGCGACGTGATCTTCGAACTGGTCCCCCAGGACACCCAGGCCACCGTCCAGGCGCGCTTCCCGTTCCGCAACATCGGCCAGGCCAAGCCCGGCGCCCGCGTCACCTTCCAGGTGGCCGGCGAGGACCAGGTACGCCACGGCAAGATACTCAGCAGCAACCTGCACGACGGCAGCATGTCCGCCGACATCCGCGCCACCATCCAGCCCGACGAGCCGCTGCCCAGCACCCTCGCCGGCCAGCCGGTGGAAGTCAGTGTCGATCGCGGCCCGTCCCTCGACTGGCTGATCGATCGCGCCCTGGCGACAGGTTTCTGAGGAGGGCGCCGCCATGGCCCATCACGCTACTCCCGTCCTGCTGCTGGCCGCGGCCATCGCCCTGGCCGGCTGCGCCGGCCTGCCCGACGAGCGCCTCGCCCGCGAAGCCCTGAAGCGCGGTGACAACGCCACCGCCGAGCAGAACTTCCGCCAGTTGGCCGATCTCGGCTATGCCGACGCTGCGGTCGGTCTGGCCGACCTGCAGGTGGCCAGCGGTGACCCCGAGCAGCTCGCCAAGGCCGAGCAGACCTATCGCCAGGCCATGGACCAGTCGCCCCGCGCCAAGGCACGCCTGGGCAAACTGCTGACGCGCAAGACCGAGCTGAGCCCGGCCGAGCGCCGCGAGACCGCGCAGCTGCTGGAAGAGTCCTTCGCCGCCGGAGAAGAGAGCAGCCTGCTGCCGCTGGTGATGCTCTACCTGCAATACCCGCAGGACTTCCCCGAGGTGAACGTGCCGGCGCGCATCGCCAAGTGGCGTGCCGAGGGCCACACCCAGGCCGAGCTGGCGCAGATCCTCTTCTATCGCACCCAGGGCACCTACGATCAGCACCTGGGCGAGATCGAACAGATCTGCACCCGCAACCTGGCGCTGGCCGATGTCTGCTACGTCGAACTGGCCACCGTCTACCAGAAGCAGGGCAACGCCGATGCCCAGCAGAAGTTGCTGGACCAGCTGATGGCCGGCTACCGCGCCGGGCGCATTCCCGCCCAGCGCGTGGACTCGGTGGCCAACGTGCTGGCCGACGCCGACCTTGGCAAGCCGGACGACGGCAAGGCCAAGGAACTCCTGGAAGCCGTCGCGCCCACCTACCCCGCCGCCTGGGTCAGCCTGGCCAAGTTGCTCTACGACTACCCGGGCCAGGGTGATACCGAACAGCTGCTGGGTTACCTGGAGAAAGGCCGCGCCGCGTCCCTCCCCCAGGCCGAGCTGCTGCTGGGACGCCTCTACTACGAAGGCAAGCTGGTGCCGCTGGACCCGAAGAAGGCCGAGGAACACCTGCTGAAGGCCGCGCCGACCGAACCCCGCGCCAACTACCTGCTGGGTCAGATCTACCTGCGCGGCTACCTGGGTGAAATCGATCCGCAGAAGGCCCTCGAGCGGCTGCTTAGCGCCGCCCGCAACGGCCAGATCAACGCCGACTTCACCCTCGGCCAGATGTACGTCCAGGGCAAGGGTGTCCAGCGCAACCTGATCAATGCCTACGTCTTCAGCCAACTGGCCCTGCCCAAGAACACCCCGCAGGCCCAGGAACTGGCACAGCAGGTAGCGCAGCAATTGCCTCCGGCCGACCGCGCTCGCGCCGAGCAACTGCTGCGTGAAGAGCGCGCAGCCCGTGGCGCTGCAGTTCCAGACACCCAGATGAGCAGCCTATGAATTCCCATCCGCAGTTCTCCCGCGAGACGGCGCCACGCCTGACTAGGCTCAACGAGGCACGCGCTGCGTGCCCCGCCGTGTCGGGCCTTGAGGCTCCGGCACCTACCGCCAAGACGCAGGAACTGCGGACCGAGAGAGACCAATCGATGATGAACAAGAACCCCTGGATCAAGGCAGGCCTCAGCCTGTCCCTGCTGGCCGCAAGCATCGCCCACGCTGCCGAACCCGACGGCAAGAACTTCGGGCTGGATGTGAAGATCACCGCCCAATCGGAAGACGACCGCGACCTCGGTACCCGTGATGGCGGCGACGTGAATGGTATCGGTCTCGACCTGCGCCCCTGGGTCTACGGCGAGCGCGGCGAATGGAGCGCCTTCGCCATGGGCCAGGCGGTCACCGCCACCGATATCGTCGAGACCGACACCCTGGAATCGAGCGACATCGAAGCCGATGCCGGCCAGCGCAACAACGGCCGCGAGCCGGACAAGAGCTACCTGGCCATGCGCGAGTTCTGGGTCGACTACGGCGGCCTCACCGCCTACCCCGGCGAACACCTGCGCTTCGGCCGCCAGCGCGTCCGCAGCGAAGAAGGCACCTGGTGGGACACCAACATCGAAGCCCTGCGCTGGAGCTTCGACACCACCCTGCTGCGCGCCCACGCCGGCGTCGCCGAGCGCTTCAGCGACTACCGCACCGACATCGACGAACTGGCCCCGGAAGACGAAGACCGCCAGCACTTCTTCGGCGACATCTCCACCCAATGGCGCCCCGGCCACTGGGTCGGCGCCAAGCTTCACCACAGCCGCGACAACGGCGACCTGCCCAACGTCGGCGAGGAAGTGGATGAACTGGACAAGCGCACCACCGGCGACCTGACCTGGCTGGGCCTGGAAGCCGATGGCGGCTTCTTCGACCGCCGCTCCACCCTGCCGCTGAACTACTGGGCCCAGGCCACCTGGCTGACCGGCGACGTGGACGAGCTGCAGCAGACGCCGGTGGGCAACCAGAACATCGCCAGCGGCAAGCGCAATGTCGACGTGGATGCCTGGGCGGTCGACCTTGGCCTGCGCTGGAACATCGACGATCAGTGGAAGGTCGGCGGCGCCTACGCCCGTGGCAGCGGCGGTGGCGATAACGACAGCTCCGAGCAGTTCCGCCAGACCGGCCTTGAGAGCAACCGCTCCAACTTCACCGGCACCGAAGCCCGCATGCACCGCTTCGGCGAAGCCTTCCGCGGCGAGCTGAGCAACCTGCAAGTGGCCACCGCCTTCACGTCCTGGCAGATGGGCGAGGACTACGACGCGAGCGTCGTCTACCACCGCTTCTGGCGCGTGGACGACAACCAGGACGTCGGCCAGAGCGGAATCATCGCGCCGCTGGAAGACGGCGAGAAAGACATCGGCCAGGAGATGGACCTGGTGGTCACCCGCTACTTCAAGCAGGGCCTGCTGCCGGCTTCCATGGCCGAGCACATGGACGAGCGTTCGGCCCTGGTGCGCTTCCGTGGCGGCGTGTTCAAGCCCGGCGATGCCTACGCCAGCGGCACCGATTCGGTGATGCACCGCGCCTTCGTCGACTTCATCTGGCGCTTCTGATGGGCATTGGGCGCAAGGGAGGAACAGCCATGAAACGTGGCATGGGAACCACATTGCTGGCGGGGGGCGTCATTCTTGGCGCCCTGCAGTTCGCCTCGCCCTGGGTCCAGGGCGAGGAGCTGACCCAGCAACTCAAGCCGATCAAGAACTACAAGGTGCTCACCGCGCCCGTCGAGCAGTTGCACCTGGACACGCCCAAGCTGCCGGACATGACCGGCTACACGGCCGAGGCCGTGGAAGCGAAGATCGACCGCGGCACCCGTGGCCGCGTGGTGGTCCGGCGCATGCTCCAGCAGGATGCGCTGAAGGACTTCATCGGCGGTAACGAGCGCCTGCGCGAATGGGTCCAGCGCCAGCACGGCATGCCCCAGGCGATCTTCGTCGAGGGCGGCTACGTGACCCCGGAAGACCTGGCCAAGGCCCTGCCCGACAGTCAGTTCAGCGAGACTGAGCCCGGCGTGTACCTCGCCCGCCTGCCGCTGGTGGTGGCCCAGGGCGCGAGCCTGCAGATCGGCAAGGAGACCAAGGACTTCCGCCTCTCCCAGGAGCGCGGCGCCTTCCTGGTCAACGACGGCAAGTTGTTCATCACCGGTACCCAGCTCACCGCCTGGAACGAGAAGAACAAGTCGCCGGCCTGGTTCCACAAGCCCGAGGAGTTCCGCCCGTTCCTGGTGTCCTGGGGCGGCAGCGAGCTGTACATCGTCGGCAGCAAGGTCACGAGCCTGGGCTACGACAACTCCAAGTCCTACGGCGTCTCCATCACCCAGTACACCCCGGGCCAGGCCAAGCGCCTGAAGCGCACCGCGCCCACCGGCTGGCTGCTGGATTCCGAGTTCGTCGACCACTGGTACGGTTTCTACTGCTTCGAAGCCGAAAACGTGGTCATCAAGGGCAATACCTACCGCGACAACATCGTCTACGGCATCGACCCCCACGACCGTTCGAGGGGCCTGCTCATCGCCCACAACACCGTCTTCGGGACCAAGAAGAAGCACGGGATCATCATCTCCCGTGAGGTGGACGACAGCTGGATCGTTCACAACAAGACCTACGACAACAAGCTCTCGGGCATCGTCATCGACCGTAACTCGGTGAACAATCTCGTGGCCTGGAACGAGGTCTACCAGAACCATTCCGACGGCATCACCCTCTACGAGAGCTCGAACAACCTGCTGTGGGGCAACAAGATCCTCAGCAACCAGCGCCACGGCATCCGCGTGCGCAACAGCGTGAACATCCGCCTGTACGAGAACCTCTCGGCGGCCAACGGCCTGACCGGCGTGTATGGCCACATCAAGGACCTCTCCAACACCGACCGGAACGTCAAGCTCGACCCCTTCGACACCAAGGTCTCGCTGATCGTGGTGGGCGGCAAGCTCGCCGGCAACGGTTCCAGCCCCCTTTCCATCGACTCGCCGCTGTCGGTCGAGCTGTACCGCGTCGAGTTGCTCGCCCCGAGCAAATCCACCGGCATCAGCTTCGCCGGCGTACTCGGCGAAAAGCAGGACGAAATCCTCGACCTGATGGTGCGCCGCAAGAAGGCGGTGCTGATCGACCCCGTCGAAAGCCAGGCCGAGCTCCAGGACTGAGGTATCCGCCCATGACCAGACTATCCCGCAAGTGGTTCTCCCCCTCCGCCCTGGCCGCCGCCCTGCTGGCCGCCGCCCAGGGCGCGCACGCGGCGCCCGAGTACAGCGTGCAGGCAACCGGCCCACTCTGTGCCGCGGCGCAGAATCCGGCCAACTACAACACCAAGTACCTGAGCTTCTTCACCACCCTGGTGCAAGGACAGGGCGACTGGCTGTTCCGTACCGAGAACGACCTGCGTACCGACTTCGGTACCACGCAGTTCGGCTGGAGCCAGCTGAAGCGCCTGCGCGATGCGCTCAAGGCCAAGGGCGTCGAGCTGATGGTGGTCTACCAGCCCACCCGTGGCCTGATCGATCGCGAGAAGCTGACCCCGGAAGAGAAGGCCCGCTTCAACTACGAGCTGGCGAAAAAGAACTACCTCGCCGCCGTGGACCACTTCCGCAAGGCCGGCATCTGGGTGACCGACCTCTCGCCGCTGTTCGACGAGAAGGGCGTGGACACCGACTACTACTTCAAGGCCGACCACCACTGGACCCCGGCCGGTGCCGACCGCACCGCCAAGCTGGTGGCCGAGACCCTGAAGCAGATCCCCGGCTTCGGCGACATCCCGAAGCAGGAATACGAGAGCAAGGTGGTGGGCCTGCTGCCCAAGGCCGGCACCCTGCACAAGACCGCAGCGCAGTTCTGCGGCACCGGCTACGCGACCCAGTATGTCGACCGCTACGAGACGGAAGCCTCGGGCGACGGCGGCAGTGGCGACAGCCTGTTCGGCGACGAGTCCAACCCGCAGGTGGTCCTGGTGGGCACCAGTAACAGCGGCCCGGCCTACAACTTCGCCGGCTTCCTGCAGCAACACAGCGGCGCCGAGGTGCTCAACATGGCGGTCAGCGGCGGCGGCTTCGAAAGCGCCCTGATGCAGTACATGAGCAGCAAGGAATTCCACGAGAACACGCCGAAGGTGCTGATCTGGGAGTTCGCCACCCACTACGACATGGCTGAGGCGAGCTTCTATCGCCAGGCGGTGCCGATGGTGAACAACGGCTGCGAAGGCCGGCCCAAGGTGCTGAAGAACAAGATCAAGCTCAAGCCCGGCGCCAACGAAGTGCTGGTCAACAGCAACGGCCTCCCCCTGCGCGGCCGTGACTACCAGGTGGACCTGCGCCTCAGCGACCCGTCCATCCACGAGTTGAAGACCACCGTCTGGTACCTCAACGGCCGTCGCGAAAACTTCAAGCTGGAACAGAGCGACCGCATTGATACCGGCGGGCGCTATGCCTTCGAGCTGCGCAATGAAGCGGACTGGGCCGACCTGAACATGCTCGCCCTGGAAGTCCACAGCCCCGAACCCATGCCCCAGGAACTCAGCGTCGATGTCAGCGTCTGCGCGCGTCCCGGCAAGGGCGGCGGCAACCTCACGGCCAACGCCGAGTGAGGAAGAGGAGGTTCCCATGAACACCAGACACTGGCTGATCGCTCCCCTGCTCGCGGGCATGCTGCTCGCAGGGCAAGCCCATGCCGCCGACCTGGTGCCGCCCAAAGGCTATTTCGCGCCCATCGTGGGCAACGCCAAGTCCGGCGGCACCTGCAAGGCGCCACCGGCGCCCTACACCGCCAAACTGGAGTTCCGCAGCAAGTACGAAGGCTCCGACAAGGCCCGCTCCACGCTCAATCCGGAAGCGGAAAAAGCCTTCCGCGAAAAGACCGCCGCCATCACCGAGATGGAGCGCGGTGTCAGCAAGATGGTCACGGACTACATGCGCAAGGGCCAGCGCACCCAGCTCGAATGCACCCTGCAATGGCTGGATAGCTGGGCCCAGGCCAATGCCCTGCTGAGCACCGAGTACAACCACACTGGCAAGTCCATGCGCAAATGGGCGCTGGGCAGCATGGCTTCGGCCTACCTGCGGCTGAAGTTCTCCGAGTCGCAGCCGCTGGCGCCCTACGCCGCGCAGACCCGGGTGATCGAATCCTGGTTCTCGCACCTGGCCGACCAGGTGGTGCACGACTGGAGCGACCTGCCGCTGAAGCAGATCAACAACCACTCCTACTGGGCCGCCTGGTCGGTGATGGCCACCGCCGTTGCGACCAACCGCCAGGACCTCTTCGACTGGTCGGTGGCGCAGTTCCGCGTGGCCGCCGGCCAGGTGGACGAGGACGGCTTCCTGCCCAACGAACTCAAGCGTCGCCAGCGCGCCCTGGCCTACCACAACTACAGCCTGCCGCCGCTGGCGATGATCGCCAGCTTCGCCCAGGCCAACGGTGTTGACCTGCGCGAGGAGAACGACGGCGCACTGCGCCGCCTCGGCGAGAAGGTGCTGGCCGGCGTGGATGACCAGGACGACTTCAGTGACAAGGCCGGCAAGGACCAGGACATGAGCGAGCTGAAGAAACACAGCAAGTTCTCCTGGCTGGAGCCCTGGTGCTCGCTCTACCAGTGCTCGTCGGAAACCCTCGAACTCAAGGACGAGATGGGCCCCTACAAGACCTTCCGCCTCGGCGGGGACGTGACCCAGGTCTTCCACCCGAAGAAGGAGGGCGGGAGCTAGCAACAGCCCCCTCTTCCGCAAGCGGGAGAGGACGTCGAAGCAGCCGGCTCAAGTGTTCTGCATGGCACAGATAGCCCCCTCTCCCTCCGGGAGAGGGCTGGGGTGAGGGGAATTGGGCTCTGCACGGAGTTCAGCCCCCTCCCCCCCCGCCCCCTCTCCCAATGGGAGAGGGGAGAAAAAACGCCCCCGCCACCGCAGGCGGGCCTGATATCAAACGTTCAACGGAGAGACTCGGATGGTCTTTTCTTCCAACGTGTTCCTGTTCCTGTTCTTGCCGACATTCCTCGGCTTGTACTACCTGGTCGGGACACGCTACAGAAACCTGCTGTTGCTGGTCGCCAGCTACATCTTCTACGCCTGGTGGCGCATCGACTTCCTGGCGCTGTTCGCCGCCGTCACGGTATTCAACTACTGGATCGGCCTGCGTATAGGCGCGGCTGGCGTGCGCACGAAAACGGCGCAGAAATGGCTGCTCCTCGGCGTGGTGGTGGACCTCTGCGTCCTCGGCTACTTCAAGTACGCCAACTTCGGCGTCGACAGCCTCAACGCCATCATCACCTCGTTCGGCATGGAACCCTTCGTGCTCACGCACATCCTGCTGCCGATCGGGATCTCCTTCTACGTCTTCGAGTCCATCAGTTACATCATCGACGTCTACCGCGGCGACACCCCGGCGACGCACAACCTGATCGACTTCGCGGCCTTCGTGGCGATCTTCCCGCACCTGATCGCCGGCCCGGTGCTGCGCTTCCGTGACCTGGTGGACCAGTTCAACCATCGCACTCACACGGTGGACAAGTTCGCCGAGGGCTGCACGCGCTTCATGCAGGGCTTCATCAAGAAGG
This sequence comes from Pseudomonas sp. BN515, assembly GCF_029873155.1. Lineage (NCBI taxonomy): Bacteria > Pseudomonadati > Pseudomonadota > Gammaproteobacteria > Pseudomonadales > Pseudomonadaceae > Pseudomonas > Pseudomonas sp. BN515. Next base: position 69,193 of record NZ_SSOH01000011.1, read on the forward strand.
TCTTCATCGCCGACAGCATCGCGCCGATCGCCGATCACTGCTTCGCCCTCTCCGACCCGACCACGGGGGATGCCTGGCTCGGCGCGCTGGCCTACACCGCGCAGCTGTACTTCGACTTCTCCGGCTACAGCGACATGGCCATCGGCCTCGGCCTGATGATGGGTTTCCGCTTCATGGAGAACTTCAACCAGCCGTACATCAGCCAGTCCATCACCGAGTTCTGGCGGCGCTGGCACATCAGCCTGTCCACCTGGCTGCGGGACTACCTGTACATCAGCCTGGGCGGCAACCGTGGCGGTACGTTCCAGACCTACCGCAACCTGTTCCTCACCATGCTGCTGGGCGGTCTGTGGCACGGCGCCAACTTCACCTACATCATCTGGGGCGCCTGGCACGGCACCTGGCTGGCCATCGAACGCGCACTGGGTGTGAACGCCGCGCCGCGCGCGCTCAACCCGCTGAAGTGGGCCCTCACCTTCCTGCTGGTGGTGATCGGCTGGGTGATCTTCCGCGCCGAGAACCTGGACGTGGCCTGGCGCATGTACGCCGCCATGTTCAGCTTCGGTGACTGGAGCCTCTCCGAACTCAATCGCGCCCAGCTCACCAGCCTGCAGATCGCCACCCTGGTGCTGGCCTATGTAGTGCTGGCCATCTTCGGCATCCGCCAGTTCTACGCCCAGCCGCTGGCCGGCGCGCCCAAGGCGAAGGCCCGCGATGAGGACGACGGCATCGCCATCAATGCGGACGGCAGCGCCACCCTCGGCGCCAGCCGCGTGAAGCTCGGCGCCCTCGCCTTCCACGCCGCCGTGCTGCTGTTGTTCGCCGCCTCGGTGCTGAAGCTCTCGGCGCAGAGTTTCTCGCCCTTCCTGTACTTCCAGTTCTGAGTGGAGCCGACCATGAACAGAACCCTGAACCTGCTCTACATCCTGCTCTTCTCCGCGCTGTTGCTGGCCCTCAGCCTGTGGTCCCTGCGCGGAGTGCTGGGCTTCTCCGTGGCCAGCGAAACCAGTGTGCTGGACGGCAAGCTGGCCCAGGCCTTCGAGAAGCGCTACGACGACCAGTTCCCGATCAAGCAACTGGGTACCAACCTCTGGGCGCTGCTGGACTACAAGCTGTTCGGCGAAGGCCGCCAGGGCGTGGTCATCGGCCAGGACGGCTGGCTCTACTCGGACGAGGAGTTCGACCCGGTAGCCGAGGGCAATCGCCATGTGCGTGACAACCTGGCACTGATCGGGGGCGTGCGCGACGAACTGGCGAAGCACAACGTGGAGCTGATGCTGGCCATCATCCCGGCCAAGTCCCGCCTCTACCCCGAGTACGTGGGCGAAACCACTCCCACCGCCCTGCGCCAGGACCTCTATGAGCGCTTCCGTGGTGTGGCGCGCAAAGCCGGAATCCTCGCCCCTGACCTGCTCGCCACCCTGGAACAGGCCAAAGACAACGGCCAGGTCTTCCTGCGCACCGATACCCACTGGACTCCGCTGGGCGCCGAAGCCGTGGCCGGCAGCCTGGGCAAGGCCGTGGGCGAGGCCATGAGCCTGCGTGGCACGCCGCAGCAGTACGTGACTGAAATCCAGGGCGAGGATGCCTACAAGGGCGACCTGACCCGCTTCCTGCCCCTGGACCCGCTGTTCGAGAACCTGATGCCGGCTCCGGACCAGTTGCAGAAACGCTCCACCCGCAGCCAGAGCGAGGGGTCCGCCGGTGACGACGCGCTGTTCGCCGAAAGCGATGTGCCGGTGGTGCTGGTGGGCACCAGCTACAGCGCCAACGACAAGTGGAACTTCGCCGGTGCCCTGCGCCAGGCCCTGCAGCGTGACCTGGTGAACCACGCCGAGGATGGCCACGGGCCGATCCTGCCGATGCTCAAGTACCTCAAGAGCGACGAACTGAAGGACGCCCCGCCGCAGCTGGTGATCTGGGAATTCCCGGAACGCTACCTGCCGATGCTGAGCGACCTGTCCGATTTCGATCCCGAATGGATCGCCAGCCTGCGCAAGGGCGCCGGCACCGATGAACGCCTGGCTTCGCGCTCGGGCAAATGAATCTCCCCTCACGAGGGGAAAACAGGGCCGAAACCGGCCCGATCAAGAGAGCAGATGGAGGAACACCTCATGAACCGACAGAACAACCGCAGCTGGACGTCTTATGCCTGCGCCCTCGTGCTCGGCCTCGGCGCCCTGCAGGCCCAGGCAGATGAAGGTGGCCTGTACGGCCCGCAGGCGCCCAAGGGCTCCGCATTCGTCCGCGCCTACAACGCCAGCAGCAGCGAGCTCAGCATCAACGTCGGCAACACTGCGCTGAACGACGTGCCTCCGCTCGGCTCCAGCGACTTCAAGTTCCTCCCGGCGGGCAACTACAGCGCCCAGATCGGCAGCAGCAATCTCCCGGTGAAGCTGGAAGCCGACCGCTACTACACCCTGGTCAACCAGACCGGCAAGAACCCGCAACTGGTGGAAGAACCGCCCTACACGAACAAGCAAAAGGCCCTTCTGCGCGTGCAGAACCTGTCCGACGCGAAGCTCACCCTGAAGACCGCCGACGGCAAGACCCCGGTCGTCGAGGACGTGGCTCCGCAAGGCCGCGGCGAACGCGAGATCAATCCGGTGAAAGTCGGCCTCGCCCTGTTCGACGGCACCCGCAAGGTCAGCGACCTCAAGCCCGTCTCCCTGCAGCGCGGTGAAGTGGTCTGCCTCTACATCACCGGCAGCGGCGGCAAGCTCTCCCCGGTCTGGGTCAAGCGCCCGGCCGAATCCTGAGGCCAGGCCTCAACGGAGCGAGAACCGGTGCGGGACGAACCGCGCCGGTCATTACCCGCCACGCAGAGGGCGGGAAAGAAAGAAATGTGATCGATGGAAGCAGTGCCCTCAAACCATGACAGTTCTAGGAGAAACACCATGATTCCCGTGATCCTCTCTGGCGGTAGCGGCTCTCGCCTCTGGCCTCTTTCGCGCAAGCAGTATCCCAAGCAGTTCCTCGCCCTCACCGGCGAACAGACCCTGTTCCAGCAGACCCTGCAGCGCCTGAACTTCGACGGTATGCAACAGGCCGTCCTGGTGGCCAACCAGGATCACCGCTTCATCGTGCAGGAGCAGCTCGACGCCGTCGGCATCCAGGCCCAGGCCATGCTGCTCGAGCCCTTCGGCCGCAACACCGCGCCGGCCGTGGCGATCGCCGCCATGCAGCTTCTGGCCGAAGGCCGTGACGAGCTGATGCTGGTGCTCCCGGCCGACCACGTGCTGCGCGACCAGCGCGCCTTCCAGCAGGCCCTGGCACTGGCCACCATCGCCGCCGAAAAAGGCGAGATGGTGCTCTTCGGCGTTCCCGCCGAGCGCCCGGAAACCGGCTATGGCTACATCCGCAGCAAGGCCGATGTCCGCCTGCCGGATGGCATCAGCCGCGTTGCCGAGTTCGTCGAGAAGCCGAACGAAGACCTGGCCCGCCAGTACGTGGAGTCCGGCGACTACTTCTGGAACAGCGGCATGTTCCTGTTCCGCGCCAGCCGCTTCCTGGAAGAGCTGAAGCACCACGACGTGGACATCTACGACACCTGCCTGCTGGCCCTGGAGCGCAGCAAGCGTGACGGCATCGCGGTGAGCATCGACTCGGCCACCTTCGCCTGCTGCCCGGACAACTCCATCGACTACGCGGTAATGGAGAAAACCGAGCGCGCCTGCGTGGTGCCGCTCTCCGCCGGCTGGAACGACGTGGGCAGCTGGAGCTCCATCTGGGAAGTGCACGACAAGGACCAGGACGGCAACGTCACCAAGGGCGACGTGGTGGTGCAGGACAGCCACAACTGCCTGGTGCACGGCAACGGCAAGCTGGTGTCGGTGATCGGCCTGGACGACGTGGTGGTGGTCGAGACCAAGGACGCCATGATGATCGCCCACAAAGACCGCGTGCAGGACGTGAAGAAGCTGGTCAACAAGCTGGATGCCGATGGCCGCAGCGAAACCCAGAACCACTGCGCCGTGTACCGCCCCTGGGGCTCGTACGACTCGGTGGACATGGGTGGCCGCTTCCAGGTCAAGCACATCACCGTGAAGCCCGGCGCGCAGCTTTCGCTGCAGATGCACCACCACCGCGCCGAACACTGGATCGTGGTCTCCGGCACCGCCCAGGTGACCTGCGACGAGAAGGTGTTCCTGCTCACCGAAAACCAGTCGACCTACATCCCGATCGCCTCCGTGCACCGCCTGGCCAACCCGGGCAAGATTCCGCTGGAGATCATCGAGGTGCAGTCCGGCAGCTACCTGGGTGAAGACGACATCGAGCGCCTGGATGACGTCTACGGCCGCGCGCCGCAAAGCGCGACGGTGCACAGCATCGCCCGCTGACCTGTAGGAGCCGGCTTGCTGGCGAAGGGCAACCTTTCGCGAGCAAGCTCGCTCCTCGGTCATAGGCACTCTTGCTAGCATGGAAGGCCTCAAGGAGGTCCTTCCATGCTCGTTGGCGCCGTTCTCTTCCTCACCTGGCTGATCCTGCTGGTTCGTTACCCGGCCAAGGCCCTGTCGCTGTCCCTGGCGGCCGTGCTTGGCGTAGCGCTGATCGCCGTCTGGGTGCTCTGGGAAGAACGCGGCACGGAACGCCGTTTCTCCCGCCTCGATATCCAGCTCTCGTACGCTCCGCAAAGCTGCCCCGCAGACCGCCCGCTGGCAATTCGGGTGCATAACGGCGACAAGGCGGTACTGCGCGATTTCGCCTGGCAGGTCCAGGCCTTCCGCCCCGGCGACACCATCAACCTCGCCCAGCCCAGCTACGACCATCCGCGCTACCTCGGCCCTTCCGAACTGCAGCCGGGTGCCGCATGGCAGGACTGCCTCGCCCTGCCGCCCATTCGCCAGGGTTATCGCGCACAATCCCTGGAGTTTCGCGCCGCCAATCTGCGTGGCACATTCGTCGACTGAACTGAAAGCACCCTCTCCCCAGCCCTCTCCCTGAAGGGAGAGGGAGCAGTCCGCGCAATGATCGAACTTCGCACAGGCTGCTTGTCTCCCCTCTCCTCTTCAGGGAGAGGGGCCGGGGGAGAGGGAAAACCGGACACAACTGCCTCAAAGGACCCGAGATGCCCACCCCCACCGCCCTGATCACCGGTTGCTCCAGCGGCATCGGCCGCGCCCTGGCCGACACCTTCAAGGCCGCCGGCTACAGCGTCTGGGCTACCGCCCGCAAGCCGCAGGACCTGGCCGCGCTGGAAGCCGCCGGATTCACCGCCGTTGCACTGGACGTCAATGACCAGCCCGCCGTAGCGGCCCTCGCCGCGCGCCTGGAGCAGGAGGAAGGCGGCCTCGACGTGCTGGTGAACAACGCCGGTTTCGGCGCCATGGGGCCGCTGCTGGACGGCGGCGTCGAGGCCCTGCGCAAGCAGTTCGACACCAACGTCTTCGCCCTGGTGGATGTGACCCGCGCCTGCTTCCCGTTGCTGCGCAAACGCCGTGGTCTGGTGGTGAACATCGGCAGCGTCTCCGGCGTGCTGGTCACCCCTTTCGCCGGTGCCTACTGCGCCTCCAAGGCGGCCGTGCATGCCCTCTCCGATGCCCTGCGCCTGGAACTGGCGCCCTTCGGCATCGACCTGATGGAAGTGCAGCCCGGCGCCATCGCCTCCAGCTTCGGCGCCAGCGCCACCCGCGAGGCGGAAAACCTGATCGCCGAGGGTTCGCCCTGGTGGCCGGTGCGTGAAGGCATCCGCGCGCGTGCGCGCGCTTCCCAGGACAATCCCACCCCGGCCGAAGACTTCGCCCGCACCCTGCTTGCTGCGGTGCAACGCAAACCGCGCCCGTCGCTGGTACGCATCGGCAACGGCAGCCGCGCCCTGCCCCTGCTGGCGCGCTGGATACCGAGATCGTTGCTGGACCGGGTGCTGAAGAAGCGCTTCGGCCTCGGCGTCGAGTTGTGACGCCCCCGTAGGTTGGCGCCGAGCGCAGCGAGGCCCAACGCGACGTGCGTTCATGGCCTATCAGCTAGAGTTATCCCCGCCCTGGTCCCGAGGAACCACCATGTCGCTCCCCATGCGCTACGCCGTCGGCGGCGTGGCCCTGGCCATCGTCCTGAACCTGCTCTTGCGCAGCTTCGCCAAAGTTGGCGGCATTTTCGCCACCCTGCTGATCGCCGCCGCCACGGCCGCCCTGCTGGCCCTGGCCTTCCGCTTCATCCAGCGTCGCGCACCGGAGCCGGGCGAGCGCTGGCGCATCGTCCTCGGCTACGGCGGCCTGCTCGGGCTGCTATACCTAGGACTGCTGGCGATGATGACCTTGCAGGACACTCCCAGCCCCATGGGCGTCCTGCTGTTGCTGGTGCATTACCTCTGCTATCCGGTAATGGCCGCATTGCTACTGTCGGAACGGGTGTTCGCGAGATTCCGCTGACGCCCCACAAGGATGTCCACCATGAACTACCGTCCCCTTCGCGTACCGGCCGACAGCGAGCGGCTCGCCGCATTCGATGCCTCCTACTACACGTCCCATATCTGGCGGGTCGAGGCCGATGGCCTGGCCCTGCGGCTGGTGGAGGAAGCGCTGCCCGAGCCCTTCCACAAGGCCTATGACGCCAGGGGCTTCCCCGATGATGTGGCCGATGCCGACTTCGCCCTGGCCGCCGAAGCCTGCGACGGCAGCCTGGCCGGTTTCGCCTGTGTGCGCCTGGTGCCCTGGAACCGCAGCGCCGAACTGAGCGCGCTGTTCGTGGCGCCCAAGCACCAGGGCCAGGGAATCGGCCGGGCGCTCCTGGGCGGTGCCATGACCTACGCACGCAGCCAGGCGATGCGCTGCCTGTGGCTGGAAACCCAGACCAGCAACCACCCGGCCATCGGCTTCTACCAGCGCGCCGGCTTCACCTTCTGCGGCCTCAACACCATGCTCTATGACCCGACCGAGGTGGCGCCCGAAGAGGTTGCGCTCTACCTGAGCCATCCTCTCAACGGTTGAAGACGGACTAGACACTGCCCTCCTTCTCGATCACCAGGATGCGTGCCGCCCCTCTGGGATGGGCGACATGCTCGCAGCCGATCCCGGCGTAGAAGATATCCCCCACGCCCAGCTGGACCCGATGTTCTTCTCCCGCGTCCCGGTAGCGCATTTCCACCTCGCCATCCAGCACCACGAAAACCTCCTGGCCATCGTTGACGTGCCAGATGTAGGGCTGGTCGGTCCAGTGCAGGCGCACCGTGGTGCCGTCGAGGTTGGCGATGTCCAGCGCGCCCCAGGCCCTGTCCGCGGTGAAGTCGCGGCTGCGTACCACTTTCATGCGCGGCCCGCCGTGGCAGCGGCCGGCATGGCCGGCTTGGGCTTGCGGAACACCAGCACGTTGCCGGCCATCACCAGGGCCAGGCCGAACAGTGCCGGCAGCGTCCACTGGTAGCCCTCGACGAAGGCCGAGATGTTCAGCGCCACCACCGGGAACAGCACGGTGCAGTAGGCGGCGCGCTCCGGCCCCATGCGGCCCACCAGGGTCAGGTAGGCGGTGAAGCCGATCACCGAGCCGGGAATGGCCAGGTAGAGCAGCGAACCGATGTAGCGGGTATTCCACTCCATGCCGAACGGCGTGCCGCTGGCCAGGCACCAGGCGCTGAGCATCAGGGCGCCGTAGAGCATGCCCCAGGCATTGGTGGTCAGCGGCTTGAGACCGGCCTTCTGCTGCAGGCTGGAAAGCATGTTGCCGGCGGAGAAACACAGGGTGCCCAGCAGGGCCAACCCCAGGCCGATGAAGGTTTCACGGCTGGCGCTGTGGTGCGAGAGCTCCGGCCAGAACAGCAGCCCCAGGCCGAGCAGGCCGAGGCCACCACCGGCGAGCACGTTGGGCGCGATGCGCTGGCCGAAGAAGATGCGTGCATTGAGGGCATTCCACAGGGTGGCGGTGGAGAACACCACGGCGATCAGGCCGCTGGGGATCCACTGGCTGGCGGTGTAGAAGCACATGAAGTTGACGCAGAACAGGCACAGGCCCTGGGCCAGGCAGATCATCTGGGCGCGGCTGTCGAGCTTCTGCAGGCGGCGGCTGAGCAGCAGGATGGCGAAGAGCACGGCGGCGGCCAGGGCAAAGCGGTAGGCGATGGAGGCGGGAATGGCGACGCTGCCCATCTGCAGCTTGATGGCGATCCAGGTGGTGCCCCAGATCAGGACGGTGAGCAGGTAGAGGGACAGGTTCATCACGGTGACTCCGGTTTCGATGGAGCCAGTCTCCGCCCGCCCCCTCTGCCCCGCTTGCACAAACTTGCGCTTATCTCGTCGGGAGACTGCCGGCGCCCCTCCGCGCGCGTTAGCATGGACTCCATTCGCCAACCGGCCGGCCCTGCCCATGTCCCTGCTCGAACAGAACCAGGTCTTCCAATCCCTCAGCAGTTCGCCCAACGCTCGCCTGGAGCATTGCGCGGAGCTGGGCGATGGCCTGGGCGCGGCGCTCTGGAGCAACCACCACGACGCCCGCGACTACCAGGGGCCGAAGGTGCACACGCTGTCCTGCTACCTGGCGGGCGGCACCGGCACCTTCCGCCGCGAGCGTCCCGATACCAAGGGCGCGCCGGACAAGCTGTGCATCCTGCCCGCCGGGCATGAATCCTCATGGGTGATCAACGGTGAAATCCGCCTGGCGCACCTCTACTTCAGCGCCGAGCACTTCGCCCAGGCTGCGGTCACCTTGCTGGATCGGGAGCCCCGTGAGTTGCAGCTACGCGAACGCACCTTCCTCGACGATCCGCAGCAGGCGCGGAATTTCCGCCAATTGATCACCCTGGACTGGGACGAGCCCGCCGAGCGCCTGCGGGCGACCAGCCTGGCCCACGACATGATCCACCACAGCCTGCTGACCCAGGCCGGGATGCGGGATGGCCTGCGCCTGAAAGGGGGATTGGCACCGGTGCTGCGCCGGCGCCTCATGGAGTACATCGAGAATCGCCTGGCCGAGCCGATCAGCCTGGGCGAACTGGCGACCTTTGCGGCGCTGTCGGAATATCACTTCGCGCGGATGTTCCGCGAGAGCTTCGGCATGCCTCCGCACCAATACGTGCTGGCGCGCCGGCTGGAGCGAGCGCGCAAATTGTTGCGCGATGGCGAGTTGCCCCTTGGAGAAATCGCCCTGGCGTGCGGCTTTGCCAGCGCCAGTCACTTCAGCAATCGCTTCCGCGCGGCGGTTGGCGCAACGCCGGGGGCCTACCGCGCGGCGTTTCGCTGATCAGAACATCAGGTCGGAGAGGCGCCAGACTTCGAAGGCCGGAGTTTCGTAAGGGTGGGCCTTCTTCAGCGCCTTGACCGCATCGTGGATCAGTTCGTCGGCGACGACCATTTCCACCTTCCATTCAGCGACATGCTCGACGGTGCCGGTCTGGCCCAGGTAGGGACTGCTGCCCTCGAGCGGACGGAATTGGCCCTGCCCGAGCGCCTGCCAGCAGCAGCTGTCATAGGCGCCAATGCGCCCCCCGCCTGCCGCGAATATGGCCTTTTTCACAGGTTCCAGATGGCTCTCCGGAACGTAGAAGCACAGCTTGTACATCGAGTTCTCCGCGTGGATCCAACGACGGGTTCATACCCGATAATGATGGCACTTTGACGTCATTTTGCCGAGGCGCTGTTCACATACGCGAGTTGGACCCATGGTGCGCAAAAGCGTTCTCCACGGGAAAGTGCATCTGGCGATAAAGGTGAAGTCCTACTCACCTTTCCAGAAGCGCCGCCAACGCTGGCCAAGGCTGGGGGTAGGCGGGCTGTGGCTGCCATCGCACCAGGGCAGCCGCGCGGACTGGCCGCAACGGCAGAGCAGCAGTCGCTGTTCGCGGCGGGCGGTCAGGCTGAGGCCGTCGGCGCAGTCGGGCGGGCAATCGGGCAATCGTTCCGAGCGGCCGCAGCGACAAAGGCGGCACTGATCGCCGGGCTGCAGCAGGCGGACTTCAGGAAGGATCGGGTCCGGCATGGGCGCGGCTCGAAAACGAAAAAGGCGGGAGAAGAGTGCCTTCTCCCGCCTTTTACTGTCGATGTCCGAGTGGGCCAATCTGAGGCCTCTCGTGCCCTGTTTGACTGGTCGGCGCGGAGGAAAAAACACCCTCTCCCGCCCTTCGGGCACCCTCTCCCCAAGGGGAGAGGGTCATCAGAACGGCCTGCGGCCGGCTCTTAATCCACCCAAACGCGGGCGTTGCGGAACATCCGCATCCAGCCGCCGTCTTCCTGCCACTCATCCGGGCGCCAGGAGTTCTGCACGGCGCGGAACACGCGCTCCGGGTGCGGCATCATGATGGTCACACGGCCGTCTCGGCTGGTGAGACCGGTGATACCACGGGGCGAACCGTTCGGGTTGGCCGGGTAGGTCTCGGTGACCTTGCCGTGGGTATCGACAAAGCGCATGGACACGCAACCGGACAGGTCGGCTTCCAGCAGCGCCTCTTCGCTCTCGAACTCGGCATGACCTTCGCCGTGGGCGATGGCGATCGGCATGCGAGAGCCGGCCATGCCACGCAGGAAGATCGAGGACGACTCCTGCACCTGGACCATGGCCACACGGGCTTCGAACTGCTCCGAGCGGTTGCGCACGAAGTGCGGCCAGAACTCGGTGCCGGGAATCAGCTCGTGCAGGTTGGACATCATCTGGCAACCGTTGCACACGCCCAGGGCGAAGCTGTCCTTGCGCTCGAAGAAGGCCTGGAAGCCTTCGCGGGCACGGGTGTTGAACAGGATCGACTTGGCCCAGCCTTCACCGGCGCCGAGCACGTCGCCGTAGGAGAAGCCACCACAGGCCACCAGGCCCTTGAAGTCTTCCAGGCTGACGCGGCCGGCGAGGATGTCGCTCATGTGCACGTCGATGGCGGAGAAGCCGGCGCGGTCGAAGGCGGCAGCCATTTCCACCTGGCCGTTCACGCCCTGCTCGCGGAGGATCGCCACCTGCGGACGCACACCCTTCTTGATGTAGGGCGCAGCGATGTCCTGGTTGACGTCGAAGCTGAGCTTGACCGACAGGCCGGGGTTGTCTTCTTCCAGCAGTGCGTCGAATTCCTGGTCGGCGCAGTCGGCGTTGTCACGCAGACGCTGGACACGATAGCTGGTCTCGGACCACTGGCGCTGCAGCATGCGGCGCTCGCCGCCGAACACGGCTTCGCCATTGAAGCTGATGGCGATGTTGGCGCCGTTGAACGGCTGGCCGATGACGGCAACGCAGTCACCGAGGCCGGCAGCGCTGAACTGGGCCAGCACTTCCGGCGTGGCGTCCTGGCGAACCTGGATGACCGCACCCAATTCTTCGTTGAACAGGACGGAGGTCAGGCCTTCACGGTTGTCGGCCAGGGCGTCGAGGTAGAGGTCCAGGCCGCAGTGGCCGGCAAAGGCCATTTCCAGCACGGTGGCCAGCAGGCCGCCGTCGGAACGGTCGTGATAGGCCAGCAGGTGGCCATCGGCGTTCAGGCCCTGGATCACGGCGAAGAAGGCTTTCAGGTCTTCGGCGTCATCAACGTCCGGTACCTGCTGGCCGATCTTGCTGTAGACCTGCGCGAGGATGGAGCCGCCCATGCGGTTCTGGCCACGGCCGAGGTCGACCAGGATCAGGTCGGTTTCGCCCTTGTCCAGGCGCAGTTGCGGGGTCAGGGTCTTGCGCACATCGGTGACCGGCGCGAAACCGGTGACGATCAGCGAGAGCGGCGAGGTGACGGACTTGTCCGCGCCTTCATCCTGCCAGCGGGTCTTCATGGACATGGAGTCCTTGCCCACCGGAATGGTGATGCCCAGCGCCGGGCACAGTTCCATGCCCACAGCCTTGACGGTGTCGTACAGGCGAGCGTCTTCGCCCGGGTGACCGGCAGCGGCCATCCAGTTGGCGGAGAGTTTGATATCGCCCAGCTTCTCGATCTTCGAGGCAGCCAGGTTGGTGATGGTTTCACCCACGGCCATGCGACCGGATGCCGGCGCATTCAGCAGGGCCAGCGGCGTGCGCTCGCCCATGGCCATGGCTTCGCCGGTGTAGACGTCGAAGCTGGTGGCGGTGACGGCGCAATCGGCTACCGGGACCTGCCAGGGGCCGACCATCTGGTCGCGGGCCACCAGGCCGGTGATGGTGCGGTCACCGATGGTGATCAGGAAGTTCTTGCTGGCAACGGCCGGGTGGTGCAGCACGCGGCTCACGGCTTCTTCGATGTCCAGTTCGGCGGCGGCGAAGTCATCGCCCAGCTCAGCCTCGCGGCTGACGGAGCGGTGCATGCGCGGCGGCTTGCCGAGCAGGACTTCCAGCGGCATGTCCACCGGCTTGTTGCCGAAGTGGCTGTCGGCCACGGTGAGGTGAGGCTCTTCGATAGCCTCGCCGACCACGGCGAACGGGCAGCGCTCGCGTTCGCAGATGGCCTTGAAACGCTCGAAGTCAGCGGCGTCCACGGAGAGCACGTAACGCTCCTGGGACTCGTTGCACCAGATTTCCAGCGGGCTCATGCCCGGCTCGTCGTTGGGCACGGCGCGCAGTTCGAAACGGCCACCACGGCCACCGTCGTTGATCAGTTCCGGCAGGGCGTTGGAGATGCCGCCGGCACCCACGTCGTGGATGAACTTGATGGGGTTTTCCGAACCCATCTGCCAGCAGCGGTCGATCACTTCCTGGCAACGACGCTCCATTTCCGGGTTGTCGCGCTGTACGGAAGCGAAGTCCAGGTCGGCGGAGCTGGCGCCGGTGGCCATGGAGGAAGCTGCGCCACCGCCGAGGCCGATGAGCATGGCCGGGCCGCCGAGAACGATCAGCTTGGCGCCGATGGAGATTTCGCCCTTCTGCACGTGCTCGGCGCGGATGTTGCCCATGCCGCCGGCGAGCATGATCGGCTTGTGGTAGCCGCGGACTTCTTCACCGTGGGGGGTGTCGATGGCCTGCTCGAAGGTACGGAAGTAGCCAGTCAGGGCCGGACGGCCGAACTCGTTGTTGAACGCGGCGCCGCCCAGCGGGCCTTCGATCATGATGTCCAGCGGGGTGACGATGCGCTCGGGCTTGCCGTAGGGCTTTTCCCAAGGCTGTTCGAAGCCGGGGATCTGCAGGTTGGAAACGGTGAAACCGGTCAGGCCAGCCTTGGGCTTGGCGCCGCGGCCGGTGGCACCTTCGTCACGGATCTCGCCGCCGGAGCCGGTGGAGGCGCCGGGGAACGGAGCGATGGCGGTCGGGTGGTTGTGGGTTTCCACCTTCATCAGGATGTGCACGGGCTCCTGGGTGGCGCCGTACTGACGGGTCGCCGGGTTGGGGAAGAAGCGGCCGGCGGTGGAGCCCACGATCACCGAAGCGTTGTCCTTGTATGCGGACAGTACGCCTTCACGGTTCATCTCGTAGGTGTTCTTGATCATGCCGAACAGGCTCTTCTCCTGCGCCTGGCCGTCAATGTCCCAGCTGGCGTTGAAGATCTTGTGGCGGCAATGCTCGGAGTTCGCCTGGGCGAACATCATCAGCTCGACGTCGTGGGGGTTGCGGCCCAGGTCGTTGAAGCTCTTCACCAGGTAGTCGATTTCGTCTTCGGCAAGCGCCAGGCCCAGTTCGACGTTGGCCTTCTCCAGGGCAGCGCGGCCGCCACCGAGGATGTCCACGGCGGTCAGCGGCTTGGGCTGGGCGTGGCTGAACAGGCCGGCGGCCTCTTCCTGGCCGGCCAGCACCAGTTGGGTCATGCGGTCATGCAGGGTGCTGGCGACGAGCTGCGCGTCGGCGTCGCTGATCTCGCCGGCCACGTAGTAGGCGATACCGCGTTCCAGGCGCTCGATCTTGGCCAGGCCGCAATTGCGGGCGATGTCGGTGGCCTTGCTCGACCAGGGCGAGATGGTGCCGAAACGCGGCACCACCAGGAACAGGCGGCCGCGAGGCTCCTGAACCGGGACGCTAGGGCCGTACTTGAGCAGGCGGGCCAGTACTTGCTCTTCCTCCCCGCTGAGTACGCCAGTCACTTCGGCGAAGTGGGTGAACTCGGCGTAAAGTCCGCTGACGGCGGGGACCTTTTGGGTCAATTGCTCGAGCAGTTTGCCGTGGCGAAAAGCGGAAAGGGCGGGAGCACCGCGCAGGATCAACATCTTCGGGACAGCCTCTGGGGAAGGGGTGTGCTTGGAGGCCGTGCATTCTAGCGCAAAGCGCCGCATTCCGGCACCTCTGAAGGTGCCTCGTGTCGCCTGACAGCTAGCAGAGAAGATGCCCCCTGTCGAGATATGGCGCCCGCCAGGCTTTGCGTATACTCCGTGGATGCTAAATCGACACGTGTTCGGCACACGTCGGGCTTTTTGGGCCCTGGCTACCGGATTCTTCCTGATGCTCGTCGGCTGCAAACAGCCCACTACCCTCGAGCGCGTACAGGAGGAGGGTGTGCTACGCGTGATCACCCGCAACAGCCCGGCCACCTTCTTTGAAGACCGCAACGGCGAGACTGGATTCGAATACGAATTGGTCAAGCGCTTTGCCGACGATCTGGGCGTCGAGCTCAAGATCGAGACCGCCGACAAGCTGGACGACCTCTATTCCCGCCTGGGCCAGGCCAATGGCCCGGTGCTGGCCGCCGCCGGCCTGGTAGCCAGCAATGCGCGCAGGGAAGAAGTGCGCTTCTCCCATTCCTACCTGGACGTCACCCCCCAAGTCATTTACCGCAACGGTGAACGCCGCCCTACCCGCCCCGAGGACCTGGTCGGCCGTCGCATCCTGGTGCTCAAGGGCAGCAGCCACGCCGAACAGCTGGCGTCGCTGAAGGCCACCCTTCCCGAACTGAAGTACGAGGAATCCGACGAGGTGGAAGTGGTCGACCTGCTGCGCATGGTCGACGAAGGGCAGATCGACCTGACCCTGGTGGATTCCAACGAGCTGGCAATGAACCAGGTCTACTTCCCCAACGTGCGCGTGGCCTTCGACCTGGGCGACGCCACCAGCCTGGCCTGGGCCATGGCGCCCGGCGAGGACGATAGCCTCTACAACGAGGTCAACGCCTTCCTCGACAAGGCCCGCAAGGATGGCACCCTGCAGCGCCTGAAGGACCGCTATTACGGCCACGTCGACGTACTCGGCTACGTCGGTGCCTACACCTTCGCCAAGCACCTGCAACAGCGCCTGCCCAAGTACGAGCAGCACTTCCGCCAGGCTTCGCAGAAGAACGAGGTGGACTGGCGCCTGCTGGCGGCCATCGGCTACCAGGAATCCCTCTGGCAGCCCACCGCAACCTCCAAGACCGGCGTGCGCGGCCTGATGATGCTGACCGAGGGTACCGCCAAGGCCATGGGCGTATCCAATCGCCTGAACGCCAAGCAGAGCATCCACGGCGGCGGCAAGTACTTCACTATGATCAAGGACGGCCTCTCCGACGACCTCAAGGAGCCGGACCGTACCTGGTTCGCCCTGGCCGCCTACAACATCGGCATCGCCCACCTGGGCGACGCGCGCAAGCTGGCCGAGGCCGAGGGCCTGAACCCGAACAAGTGGCTGGACGTGAAGAAGATGCTGCCCCGCCTGTCGCAGAAGCAGTGGTACCGCAAGACCCGCTATGGCTACGCCCGAGGCGGCGAGACAGTGCACTTCGTGCAGAACATCCGCCGTTACTACGACATCCTCACCTGGGTGACCCAGCCGCAGATGGAAGGCAGCCAACTGGCCGAGAACGCCACCCACCTGCCTGGCATCAACAAGACCCGCCCACCGGAAAACCGGCAGGACGAAAAGCTCTGAGCCGTCACACCGGCCACAAAAAAGCCCGCATCGAAGCGGGCTTTTTCATTTCAGGCGATCACCAGCCGGACGGCAGCAGGTTCAGCGCGCTGCAAATGGCATAGGCGGCGCTGGCCAGGTAGATCATCACGATGAACACCTGGATCAGCGGATGGGCGATCCAGCCACACTGCCAGGCCGGTTGCAGATCGCCATGGCGACGGGCGGATCGCAGCATGAGGATCGGCATGATGGACAGGATCACGCCACTGAAGGCACCGGCGAAGTACAGCGCATTAACGAACCCGACCATGCCGCTGTAGGCCAGCAGGAAAGGCGGCACGCACACGCTTCCGAGTACCAGCAGGCGGGTCTTCGGCTGGTTCTCCGGGCCGAGCTTGTGGAACTTGTCGAAGATGTTGGTCAGGAAGCTGCCACCCAGCCCCCAGTAGGAGGTCAGCATGGCGCAGAGGGCGAAGGTGTTGGCGGTGTAGAACGCCCACTGTCCCAGCGCCTGGCCCCACGCCAGCGTGGCGACTTCGGTCTGGTTTTCCAGCCCGTTCAGGGAGATCACGGACATGGGCACGATCGCCAGCAGGCAGAAGGTCACCAGCATGCCGGTGATCACCGCCTTGGGCAGTTGCGACGGTGCATGGCTGAAGCCACGAGCCATCTCCGGGACTATGTACTGCGCGGAGAAGCAGAACACCGCGATGTTGAATACCGGCACCATGTAGATCCAGTCGCCTTCCAGCAGGCGGGCGACGTCGGTGTTCTCGTTGACCAGGGTCGCGACCACCAGCACGACGATCATGCTGACCATGCCGATGCTGATGAACTTCTCGCCCTTGCCGATCGCGCCCAGGCCGAGATAGAGCACCAGCGCCGCCGGCAGGAAGAACAGCACGCTACCGAGCGCCGGGCTGATACCCAGGAAGGCACTGAGGATCTTGCCACTGCCGCTCATATAGGCGATCAGGGCACCGATGCTGTTGACCGCAACCGAAAGGAAAATGGCCCAGGCACCGAACGACCCCACGTAGCGCTGTGCTAGACCGCTCAGCTGGTTGTGGGTACGGGTCCGCAGCGCGGTTTCCGATACGTACAGCATGGAAATGGTGGTGAACACGCCCGCCACCGCGAGCCACAGCAGCAAGGGCATGAAGCCGGCCTTGCGGCTGGCGTAGGCCATGGAGAGCACACCTGCCCCAATGTTGGTGCCTACGATCATGGCGACCGCTTCAAGGAAGCTCAGCCGATGGACCGCCAGCCCCGACGAATCGACTGGCTCCGCCCCAACCTGATCCTGATAAGACTGGACCCTGGTTTCACTCATAACAGCACCCTCAACAACACATTCTCGTTTTCAGGAGGCCCCTGACCTGAAGCTGCCATGGCCTTTCCGTCAAACGGTGAATCGGGCACTGCGGGACAACGGGATTACGGATGCCTCCTGGCGGTGGCCCCATGCAGGGACCCTCCCCAGCGACTCGCACTCGAGCCGCTCTGGGCCGCCCTTTTCGGGCGGCCGCGCACCTTAGCACAGGAGGTTTCTGGATCTAGTGAGAAGGGTCCCGACCTTGGTCGAATAGCCTGTCGGAAGCGTCCGAGTCAGACGTCTTTGCGTGCCGCGCGCCGGGCCTGGAAGAAGCCGGAAAGCATCTCGCTGCACGCCTGCGCCAGTACCCCGCCTTCCACCAGCACCCGGTGATTGAGGAATTCCTGGTTGAAGAACTGGCCACGGCTGACCGCCACGCCCGCCTTGGGTTCGGTGGCGCCATAGACCACGCGGGTGATCCGCGAGTGGACGATGAGCCCGGCGCACATGCTGCAGGGCTCCAGGGTGACGTAAAGGGTGCTGCCCACCAGCCGGTAGTTCTCCAGGCGGCTGGCGGCATCGCGCACCGCCACCATCTCGGCATGGGCGCTGGGGTCGTGACCGGAGATGGGGCAGTTGAAGCCGCGTCCGACTATCTCGCCATCCTTGACCAGCACCGCGCCCACCGGCACTTCGCCCAGCGCCGCCCCTTGCAGGGCCAGGGCGAGGGCCTCACGCATGAAGTATTCGTCGCGGCTGCGGTCGATGATCTGGGGTTGGCGCATGGTCGGCTCAGGCTACTTCGATGGCGGCCATCAGGCCGGTTTCCATATGGTCGATGACGTGGCAGTGGAACATCCATATCCCCGGATTTTCCGCTACCAGCGCGATGCGCGCGGTCTCGTTCTTGCCCAGCAGGTAGGTGTCGGTGAAATAGGGAATGATGGACTTGCGGTCCGAATCCAGCACCTTGAACGCCATGCCATGGAGGTGGATGGGGTGAAGGTACTGGGCCATGTTGCGCAGCTCGAAGATGTAGTGGCCATCCTTCTTCAGCTTGGCGATGGGACGGTCGGCGCAAGTCTTGTCGTTGATGTCCCAGGCCTTGCCGTTGATCTGCCAGTAGTTGCTCGGACGTCCGGCAGCGCTGGCCAGGGTAGCGGCCCATTCGAAATTGAAGCGCAGCACCTCGGCCTTCTCCAGATCGGGCTCCGGCACCGGGTTGGCCGGCAGCGCCGCCGGCCAGTCACCGGGCGCCTCGCTGCTGGCCACGCTCTTCAGGGTCGCCAGACGCAGCGGACCATTGCGCAGCGGCAGCTCAGTGCCTTCGGCCGGCACCTTGATGGCCAGTTCAATGCGCATGCCCGGACCCAGCCAGTACTCCTTGCCCAGGTCACGGGGCTCCACGGGATGGCCATCCAGGGAATAGATGCGCACCTCGGCACCCGGAAGGTTGAGCCGGTAGGTGACGGTGTTGTCCAGGTTCAGGATACGCAGGCGCACCACCTGGCCCGCCGGCAGATCCACGGTGGGCAGCTGCTTGCCATTGATGGTGGTCAGACGCCCACGGGTACCTTCGCGGGCGGCTTCGCGGGGGACGCTGAAGGCGGTGAACGCACCTTCCTGGTCCACGTGCCAGGTCTTCAGGCTGAGCACTTTCTCGTGCCTGAAGCCTGTGGGTTCGCGCTCTTCGACGATCAGTGGGCCGACCAGGCCGCGCCCCAGCTGGTGGGCACTGGACAGATGCGGGTGGTACCAGAAGCTGCCGGCGTCGTCGGTCTTGAAGCGGTAGTCGAAATACTCGCCGGGCAGCACCGGCAGCTGCGACACATAGGGCACGCCATCCATCTCCAGCGGCACGCGGATGCCATGCCAGTGGATGGTGGTGGGTTCGTCGAGCTTGTTGATGAAGCGCACCCGCAGCCAGTCGCCCTGGCGGGAACGGAGTTCGACGCCCGGTGCCTGGCCGCCATAGGCCCAGGCGGGTGTCGTGTGGCCGGCAACCAGTTCGAGGTCCAGCGGTGCGGCGATCAGTTCGTAGTCGTGGGTCTTGGCATCCAGGCTGCGGCCCAGCCAGTAGCGGGCGCCGCCGGCACCCAGGCCGACCACGCCGAGGCCGACCAGGCCACCGAGAATCTGTCTGCGAGTGAAGGACATGGGGGTCAGGCTCCTCTGGGGAAGAACGGGGCTGTCCCATCGGCTAATCGAACCAGCCTCTGCCGGGCCGGCTTTCGGGGCGCACAAGATACACCCCGGGCCTGTGAAAGATAAGTGAAAGCATCCGCATTAGCCGCGACCGATGGGCGCAGCCGCCCTTCCCTGCCGGGCGTAGGATGGAGGAATCGGCCAGAGAGGAGCTTGCCCATGCACCCCACCCGCCGCGAAATGGTGCAGCTCTGCATTGGAGGCTTCGTGCTGCTGAACTGGCCTCGCCTGGGCCAGGCCGAAAGTATCGGAGTGTGCCGCCTCAGCCCTGAACAGACTGCCGGGCCCTTCTACCTGGAAGATGCGCTACCGCGCCAGGACATCACCGATGGCAGGCCGGGCACGCCCCTGAGATTGCAGTTCGACGTGCTGCAGGCGGACGGTTGTCGCCCCCTGGGGGACGCCGCCCTGGAGATCTGGCACTGCGACGCCCAGGGCGCCTACTCGGGCGTCGGCGCCGATTCGGCGAGCCGCTTCCTGCGCGGCGTGCAGATCACCGACGACGATGGCCGCGCGGAATTTCGCAGCATCCTTCCCGGCTACTACCCAGGGCGTACCAACCACGTGCACCTCAAGGTGCATCTGGGCGAGCAGGATATTCACACCGGCCAGCTGTACTTCCCGGAAGCGGTCATTCGCCCGGCGATGGCAAAACCGCCCTACGCCCACCCCGGCCAAGTCTGGACACCCCGGGAGCAGGACTACATCTATCGCCGACAGGGCGGGGAACAGTCGGTGGCAGAGCTGGTGGAAGACGGTGACGGGTTCATCGCACGGGTGACGCTGGTGGTGGATACCCGCGCCAATGCCTGACAACTGAATCCGATCCGTAGGGTGCGCCATGCGCACCAGGACTTCCGTGCAGGAATGCCGGTGCGCGCAGCGCACCCTACGGCCACCCCTTCCCCAGAGGTTGCCCCAAAAACAAAACCGGCCAGGCTTTGAGGCCTGGCCGGTTCCGTTTCGCTAGCGCTTGTGCACTCGCATCATTCCCACTCGATGGTCGCCGGCGGTTTGCTCGACACGTCGTAGGTGACGCGGGAGATGCCTTCGATCTCGTTGATGATGCGGTTGGAGACGGTCTCCAGCAGCTCGTAGGGCAGGTGCGCCCAGCGGGCGGTCATGAAGTCGATGGTTTCCACCGCGCGCAGGGCAACGACCCAGGCATAACGGCGGCCGTCACCGACCACGCCGACGGATTTCACCGGCTGGAACACCACGAAGGCCTGGCTGGTCTTGTGGTACCAGTCCGCCTTGTGCAGTTCTTCGATGAAGATGTGGTCGGCACGACGCAGCAGGTCGGCGTATTCCTTCTTCACTTCGCCGAGGATGCGCACGCCCAGGCCCGGGCCCGGGAACGGGTGGCGGTAGACCATGCTGTAGGGCAGGCCCAGCTCCAGACCGATCTTGCGCACTTCGTCCTTGAACAGCTCGCGCAGCGGCTCGACCAGTTCGAATTGCATGTCTTCCGGCAGGCCACCGACGTTGTGGTGGGACTTGATCACGTGGGCCTTGCCGGTCTTGGCGCCGGCCGACTCGATCACGTCGGGGTAGATGGTGCCCTGGGCCAGGAACTTGATGCCCTGCAGCCGGGTGGCTTCCTCATCGAACACTTCGATGAAGGTACGGCCGATGATCTTGCGCTTCTCTTCCGGGTCAGCGACGCCGGCCAGGCGGGAAAGGAACTTCTCTTCAGCGTTGGCGCGAATCACGCGTACGCCCATGTTCTCGGCGAACATGGCCATCACGTGGTCACCCTCGTGCAGGCGCAGCAGGCCGTTGTCGACGAAGACGCAGGTCAGCTGGTCGCCGATGGCGCGGTGCAGCAGCGCCGCTACCACGGAGGAGTCCACGCCGCCGGACAGGCCCAGCAGCACCTTGGACGAGCCCACCTGGGCACGTACGGTGGCGATGGCGTCTTCGACGATGTTGGACGGGGTCCAGAGGGCGGCGCAGCCGCAGATGTCCAGCACGAAGCGGGACAGGATGCGACCACCCTGCTTGGTGTGGGTCACTTCCGGGTGGAACTGCACGCCGTAGTAGGCGCGGTGATCGTCGGCCATGGCAGCGATCGGGCAGCTCGGGGTGCTGGCCAGGATGTGGAAGCCGGCGGGCATGTCGGTGACCTTGTCGCCGTGGCTCATCCACACGTCGAGACCGAGGACGCCATCGTCGTCCACATGGTCTTCGATGCCGTCGAGCAGCCGGGCCTTGCCCACCACATCGACGCGGGCGTAACCGAATTCGCGCAGATCGGAACCCTGCACCTTGCCGCCCAGCTGCTCGGCCATAGTCTGCATGCCGTAGCAGATGCCGAACAGCGGCACATTCAGGTCGAACACGGCCTGCGGTGCGCGCGGGCTGTTGGCTTCGTGAACCGACTCCGGGCCACCGGCGAGGATGATGCCGCGCGGTGCGAAGGCGCGGATCGCGTCATTGCTCATGTCGAAGGGGTGGATTTCGCAGTACACGCCGATCTCGCGCACGCGGCGGGCGATCAGCTGGGTGTACTGGGAGCCGAAGTCGAGGATCAGGATCCGGTGGGCGTGAATGTCTTGGGACATGGCCATCTCTCGTTACGGAATTCACAAACGACACGGGGCTGAATCAGACAGCCCCGTGACGCACTAGCTTTCAGTCAGCCTCAACCAACGCGGTAGTTCGGGGCTTCCTTGGTGATCTGTACGTCGTGGACGTGGGACTCGGCCATGCCGGCGCCGGTGATGCGCACGAACTGCGGCTTGGTGCGCATTTCCTCGACAGTGGAGCAGCCGGTGTAGCCCATGGAGGCACGCAGGCCGCCCATCAGCTGGTGAACGATGGCGGTCAGGGTGCCCTTGTAGGGAACACGGCCTTCGATGCCTTCCGGAACCAGCTTCTCGGCACCGGCCGAGGAGTCCTGGAAGTAACGGTCGGAGGAACCCTGGGACTGCGCCATGGCGCCCAGCGAGCCCATGCCACGGTAGGCCTTGTAGGAACGGCCCTGGAACAGTTCGACTTCGCCCGGAGCCTCTTCGGTACCGGCGAACATGGAGCCCATCATCACGCAGGAAGCGCCAGCCACGATGGCCTTGGACAGGTCACCGGAGAAGCGGATGCCACCGTCGGCGATCAGCGGGATGCCGGAGCCGGCCAGGGCGGCGGCGACGTTGGCGATGGCGGAAATCTGCGGTACGCCGACGCCGGCAACGATACGGGTGGTGCAGATGGAGCCCGGGCCGATGCCGACCTTGACCGCGTCAGCGCCAGCCTCGGCCAGGGCCTTGGCGGCTTCGCCGGTAGCGATGTTGCCACCGATCACCTGCACGTGCGGGTAGGTGTCCTTGACCCAGCGAACGCGCTCGATCACGCCCTTGGAGTGGCCGTGGGCGGTGTCCACCACCACCACGTCGACACCCGCGGCAACCAGTGCGGATACGCGCTCGCCGGTGTCGGCGCCGGTGCCCACTGCCGCGCCAACGCGCAGACGGCCCTGGTCGTCCTTGGACGCCAGCGGGTAGGTCTTGGCCTTCTCGATATCGCGGAAGGTCACCAGGCCGCGCAGGTAGAAGTTCTCGTCGACCACCAGCATCTTCTCGATGCGGTTTTCGTAGAGCTTGGCCTTCATTTCTTCCAGCGGTGTGCCTTCACGGGCGGTGACCAGTTTTTCCTTGGGAGTCATGATCGCGGCAACGGTGTCGCCGACGTTCGGACGGAAGCGCAGGTCGCGGCCGGTCACGATGCCCACCAGCTCGCCCTCTTCCACCACCGGGAAGCCGGAGAAGCCGTATTCACGGGCAATCTGCAGCAGCTCGATGATCTTGGTGGAGGGGGTGACGGTCACCGGGTCACGGACGATGGCGGTCTCGTGACGCTTGACCTTGCGCACTTCGGCAGCCTGCTGCTCGATGGTCATGTTCTTGTGGATGATGCCGATGCCGCCTTCCTGGGCCATGGCGATGGCCAGGCGGGCTTCGGTCACGGTGTCCATCGCCGCGGATACCAGCGGGATGTTCAGTTCGATGCCGCGGGTCAGGCGGGTCTTGAGGCTGACATCCTTGGGCAGAATCTCGGAATATCCCGGAATCAGGAGAACGTCGTCGAAGGTCAGGGCTTCTTGGCTGATGCGCAGCATGGCGGGGGCTCCCAGGCGGGAAAATTGGAAGCGCGCCATTATAACGAGGCCACGGCCACTGCTCAACGCGGCCGACGGGCTACAGATCGGGTTTCTGGTCGCGGAAGCGAATTAATTTCACAACGCAGCGCCACAAACGACGAAACGAAGTCCTCCACGCCGTTTCGCGACGGAAATAACGCCTCTGGTCACCCGTTCGTCCGAACCTGGCGCACCGAGTATCCAAGTCGCTCGCCGAACGCGTCGAGGAAGGTCTGGGTGAAGCGGGTTTCGCCCCAGCCGTTGAAGATGAAACCGAGATTGGAAAAGCCGCAGGGCTGCAGGAAGAGGAAGCCATTGATGTCGTCCTCGAAACCGCATTCCGGGCAATTGAAGTTGTCGGTATGCCCCGGCCACCATTCTTCCAGGCTTTCGAACAGCGGTTCTCCAACTTCCTGGCGGCATTCGGGGCAGCCCGCTTCATTGAGGAAGTCGCGTGTAGGCGTATAGATGCAGCGCTTGTCCACCAGCTCCAGGCCATTCACCGGTTGGCCGAATGGCAGACGTTCCGGATGCTCGACCACATTCCGCGCGCCGGGTGCGATGGCGTAGGCCATGCGGTTGCCGCGCAGCCCACAGGTGCTCGGCAGCGCTTCGACCACCTCGCGCTGGGCCAGCCAGCGCAGCATGCGCCCGACCAGGGCCTGATGCCCGGGAACGGTGGATATCTGCGGCACGATGATCAACTGGCTCGATTCCATCTCTGGCTCCTGCTGCGGTGGAAAGGGCGCGCAGCTTAACCATCGCCCTTTAACCGTCAACTATGGCGCATGGCGGCAAAGCCATTATCATTTCCGCCCATGCTCAAAGACCCCTTTCAACGGCTCGGCCTCGACCGCGAGGTGCTGACCGTCAGCCAGCTCAACCAGCGCGCCCGCCATCTACTGGAGGACGTGTTCCCGCAGGTCTGGGTGGAAGGCGAGATATCCAACCTCGCCCGCCCCGCTTCCGGCCATCTCTATTTCACCCTCAAGGATGCCCAGGCCCAGGTCCGCTGCGCGCTGTTCCGACAGAACGCCCAGCGCGTGCGCCAGGCCCTGCGCGACGGCCTCGCCGTACGGGTACGCGGCAAGGTCTCGCTTTTCGAGGGCCGTGGCGACTACCAGCTGATCGCCGATACCGTTGAACCCGCCGGCGACGGCGCACTGCGCCTGGCGTTCGAAGCGCTGAAGGAAAAGCTTGCCGCCGAGGGACTGTTCGCCGCCGAGCGCAAGCGCCCGCTGCCTGCCCACCCGCAGCGCATTGGCATCGTCAGCTCACCCACCGGTGCGGTGATCCGCGACATCATCAGCGTATTCCGCCGCCGCGCCCCGCAGGTGCAGCTGACCCTGATTCCCACCGCGGTCCAGGGCCGCGAGGCGACCGCACAGATCGTCCGTGCCCTGGCACTGGCCGACGCCCAGGGTTTCGACGCCCTGATCCTGGCCCGGGGCGGCGGCTCGCTTGAGGACCTCTGGTGCTTCAACGAGGAAGCGGTCGCCCGCGCGGTGGCCGCCTGCAAGACGCCCATCGTCAGCGCCGTCGGCCACGAGACGGACGTATCCATCAGCGATTTCGTCGCGGACGTACGCGCTCCGACCCCCTCCGCTGCCGCCGAGTTGCTGGCCCCGGACGCCAGTGAACTGCAGCAGCGCCTGGACAGTCTGCATCGCCGCCTGGTCCTGCGTATGCGGGAACACCTGACCCGCGAGCGCCTGCGCCTGGACGGACTGTTCCGCCGCCTGCGCCACCCCGGCGAGCGGCTGCGCCAACAGGCCCAGCGCCTGGACGACCTGGACATGCGCCTGCGCCGGGCTTTCGAGCGCCAGCTGCAAATTCGTCACGAACGCCTGGCGCGCCTCGATACCCGTCTCGCCGCGCAGCATCCGGGGCGCACCCTGGCCCTGTTGCGACAGCGGCTGGACAGCCTGGCCGAGCGCCTGCCCCGCGCCGCCCGCGACGCCATCAAGGACCGCCGGCAAAAGCTCGACACCCTGGCCCAGACCCTGCACGTGGTCAGCCCCCTGGCCACCCTCGGCCGCGGCTACAGCATCCTGCTGGACGAACGCGGCCAAGCCATCCGCGCCGCCAGCCAGACGCGCCCCGGCCAGCGCCTGAAGGCCCGCCTCGCTGAGGGCGAACTGGACGTGCGTGTCGAAGACAACCACCTCACCCCCGTGAACCTCTCCCTGCTGGACTGACCATGCGCCTGCTCGCCGCCCTGCTCCTCTGCCTCGCCCTGCCCGTCCATGCCGAAGGTTTCATCAGCCGCCTGCTGAACAAGCCGGTACCCGGCGGCGTGGCAGTGATCCAGCTCGGCAGCGCCGCCCAGGCGCCCACCGCGCGCTACCAGGGCAAACCGGTGCTGGTGGTCAAGGAAGACGGTCGCGACTGGATCGCCATCGTCGGTATTCCGCTGGGGACCAAGGCGGGCCAACAGCAGGTCGAGGTGAGCGATGGGCGCAAGCTGGCCTTCAGCGTGGGTCCGCGCACCTATCGCGAGCAACACATCAAACTGGCCAACACGCGCCAGGTGAACCCGTTGCCGGAAGACCTCAAGCGTATCGACCGCGAACTGGCCGAGCAGACCACCGCCTACCGCCGCTTCAGCCCCGGAATGCCGAGCAACCTGCTGTTCGACAAGCCGGTGAACGGCCCGCTTTCCAGCCCCTTTGGCCTGCGCCGCTTCTTCAATGGCGAGGAACGCAACCCGCATTCGGGCCTCGACTTCGCCGTGGGCGCCGGCACGCCGATCAAGGCCCCGGCGGCGGGCAAGGTGATTCTCATCGGCAACTACTTCTTCAATGGCAGGACGGTGTTCGTCGACCACGGCCAGGGCCTGATCAGCATGTTCTGTCACATGTCGAAGGTAGAGGTGAAGCTCGGCCAACAGCTGCCGCGCGGCGGCGTGGTAGGCCGCGTCGGAGCCACCGGACGCGCCACCGGCCCGCACATGCACTGGAACGTCAGCCTCAACGATGTACGCGTGGACCCGGCCATCTTCATCGGCGCCTACAAACCCTGACCGACATCTACGCTTACACCCCAGGCCTGGGGCGGGCCTGGTGGATTTGCTAAGGTCCGGCGCTTTCCGGGGCCCGCCCCGCTCACCAGACTCTCCAAGGGAGCGCCCATGCAGAACGATGTCACCCCCTGGCTCGCCTGGCTGCGGCAGCATGAAGAGCTGCACACCATCGTCACTACCGTAGTCCTCGTCCTCCTCGCGTGGATTTCCAACTGGATCGTCCAGCGCATCCTGATCCGTGGCCTGTTCCGTCTCACCGGCGTGCACGTCCAGGACCACGGACTGATCAAGCGCCTGGCCAACGTGGTGCCCGCCCTGGTGCTGACCGGCGGGGTGCGGGTGGTGCCGAACCTGCCGAACGCGCTGGTGGAGATCATCACCAACGTGTGCGCCGCCTTCATCATCCTCACCATCGCCCTGGCCTTGAGCGCAGCGCTGAATATCGTCAACAGCCTGTATCTGCGCCGCAAGGACGCCCACCTTCGGCCCATCAAGGGCTATATCCAGGTGCTGAAGATCGCCATCTTCGCCATCGCCACCGTCCTGATCATCGCCAGCCTGATCGACCGCTCGCCACTGATCCTGCTCTCCGGCCTGGGCGCCATGGCCGCCGTGCTGCTGTTGATCTTCCAGGACACCCTGCTGTCCCTGGTGGCCAGCGTGCAGATCACCTCCAGCGACATCATCCGCGTCGGCGACTGGGTAGAAATGCCGCAACTCAATGCCGACGGCGACGTGATCGACATCGCCCTGCATACGGTGAAAGTGCAGAACTGGGACAAGACCATCACCACCATTCCCACCAAGCGTTTCATCACCGATTCGTTCAAGAACTGGCGCGGCATGCAGGAATCGGGGGGCCGGCGGATCAAGCGTTGCCTGTACCTGGACCAGAACAGCGTGCGCTTCCTAAACCAGGACGACATCGAGCGACTGCACGACTTCCGCCTGCTGGACAGCTACCTCACCGTCAAGCAGAGCGAGCTGCTGTCCTGGAACAGCCAGTTGGACGAAGAGGAGCGGCTGCCGGTCAACAGCCGCCAGCTGACCAACCTCGGCACCTTCCGCGCCTACGTGGAGCACTACCTGCGGGAGAACCAGGACATCCGCAAGGACATGACCCTGCTCGTGCGGCAGATGGCCCCCACCGCCGATGGCCTGCCCCTGGAGCTGTACTGCTTCACCAACACCACCGCCTGGGCCAGCTACGAGGCCATCCAGTCCGACATCTTCGACCACCTGCTGGCGATACTTCCGGAGTTTGGCCTGCGGGTCTTCCAACACCCAAGCGGAGCGGACATGCGCACGCTGCGCCTGCCTCCAGCGCAATGATCCGGGGGCTGCCCGCGGATTGTCCGGCAACGGGCCTTTCGCGGGCTGGCTGCCTCGCGGCAAAGAAGCCGCGCAATCATTCCTAGAAACCCGCCGCATTCACGCAATAATTTCCCTCCTTGCAGATTCTTGCGCTCTTTTTCACCATTTTTTCCGCGATGCTTGCCATATTCACTCACGATGAATAGGGTTAGCCCCTATGAAAACCGCACACACTCTCATCCTTCTGCGTCAACACGCCTGCCTGCGACTGGTCAGCCCCCGACTGCGTGGCTGAATCCCACCTCCGCCGCACCCGCCGATTTCCAATGCCTGGCCGACCATCACACGGCCCGCAGTAAAAAGGATTTGCCCCATGAGCATGCTGAAAGACCCGTCCAACAAGTACCGTCCGTTCCCGGCCATCAACCTGCCGGACCGTACCTGGCCGTCGAAGACCATCACTGAAGTACCGATCTGGTGCAGCTCCGACCTGCGTGACGGCAACCAGTCGCTGATCGAGCCGATGGACGCGCAGAAGAAGATGCGTTTCTTCAAGACCCTGGTGCAGGTGGGTCTGAAGGAAATCGAGGTGGCCTTCCCGTCTGCCTCGGATACCGATTTCAACTTCGTCCGCGAGCTGATCGAAGGCGGCCACATTCCGGAAGACGTGACCATCCAGGTGCTGACCCAGGCCCGCGAAGACCTGATCACCCGTACCTTCGAGTCCCTGAAAGGCGCGAAGAAGGCCATCGTCCACGTCTACAACGCCACTGCGCCGTCCTTCCGCCGCATCGTCTTCAACCAGGACAAGGCCGGCGTGGTCGAGATCGCCACCAACGCCGCCAAACTGATCAAGAAGCTGGCCGCCGAGCAGCCCGGCACCGACTGGACCTTCCAGTATTCGCCGGAAATCTTCAGCTCCACGGAGCTGGAGTTCGCCGTGGAAGTCTGCGACGCCGTGATCGATGTATGGCAGCCGACTCCTGAGAAGAAGATCATCCTCAACCTGCCGGCCACCGTGGAGTGCGCCACACCGAACGTGTACGCCGACCAGATCGAATGGTTCGGTCGCCACGTCAGCCGTCGTGACTCGGTGATCATCAGCCTGCACACCCACAACGACCGTGGCACCGGCGTGGCCGCCACCGAGCTGGGCCTGATGGCCGGCGCCGACCGCGTCGAAGGCTGCCTGTTTGGCAACGGTGAGCGCACCGGCAACGTCGACCTGGTGACCCTGGCGCTGAACATGTACACCCAGGGCCTGCACCCGCAACTGGACTTCTCCGACATCGACGCCGTGCGCAAGGTCGTCGAAGAGTGCAACCAGCTGCCGGTCCACCCGCGTCACCCCTACGTGGGCGACCTGGTGCATACCGCATTCTCCGGCTCCCACCAGGACGCCATCCGCAAGGGCTTCGCCCAGCAGAAGGAAGACGGCGTCTGGGAAGTGCCCTACCTGCCGATCGACCCGGCCGACATCGGCCGCAGCTACGAAGCGGTGATCCGTGTGAACAGCCAGTCCGGCAAGGGCGGCATCACCTTCCTGCTGGAGCAGGAATATGGCATCAGCCTTCCGCGCCGCATGCAGATCGAGTTCAGCCAGGTGGTGCAGAAGGAAACCGATCGCCTGGGCCTGGAAATGACCGCCGAGCAGATCTACAAGCTGCTGGACGCCGAATACCTGCAGGCCAGCACTCCGTTCACCCTGAAAGGCCATCGCCTGCAGGAAGAGAACGGCACCAGCGCCGTGGATATCGAAGTCCAGGTCAATGGCGAGACCCAGCACCTGCGCGGCATGGGCAAGGGCCCGCTGGAAGCCCTGGTGGCCAGCCTGCCGGTAAAGGTGGAGATCATGGACTACTCCGAGCACGCCATCGGCGCCGGCACCAACGCCAAGGCCGCGGCCTACATCGAGCTGCGCGTCAACGGCGGCCGTGCCCTGCACGGTATCGGCATCGACGAGAACATCACCACCGCCAGCTTCCGTGCCCTGTTCAGCGCCCTCAACCGCGCCCTGAGCCAGGCTGAGGCCGAAGCGGCCTGAAGCCGATAGCGCAATAAAAAACCCCGCCATCTGGCGGGGTTTTCTTTTGTCCGTGGGCCTATTCCTTGTGGGGGCGATTTCAATCGCCAAACGGGCCGCAGGTCCGTCATCGGATCCCAATTGGGACGGCTACGCCGCCCCTGGAGAATGAATTCGCCCCTACCCTAGAGCGACACCCGCCCTAGCCCTGCTGCTGCCAGTGGCACTTACCCCATGCGCACATGGAATCCAGCACCGGCTTCAGACTCAAGCCATGCTCGGTCAGGCGGTACTCGACCCTCGGTGGCACTTCGGCATACACCGTGCGCGAGACAATGCCGTCGCGCTCCAGCTCCCGCAGCTGCTGGGTCAGCATTTTCTCAGTGATGCCAGGCACCAGTCGCTTGAGCTCGGAGAAGCGCCGCGCCTCGGGGATCAGGTGATAGACCAGCAGCGACTTCCACTTGCCGCCGATCACCGCCAGGGTGACTTCCACCGGCGTGTTGTAGACCTTCTCCCCCGCCACCAGCAGGTTGCCTTCGGCAGGTAGCGGCTTGTGTTCGCTCATGGTCGCTCCGGGCTCAGAGATGCAAGTCGAAGGCGTCCGCATCACGCATCGCCGGGAAGCGCTCGCGGTAAGCCGCCAGTTGCGAAGCCGACAGGCTGGCGAAGAACACGCCGTCACCATCACCGGCATCCAGCAGGCTTTCGCCCTGGAAGTCCAAAACCTGGCTGTCGCCGCTGTAGCCATGCCCCTTGCCATCGGTCCCTACACGGTTCACTGCCGCGACAAAGCAGAGGTTCTCGATCGCGCGCGCCGGCAGCAGGCGGTTCCAGTGGTGGCGACGGGCCGCAGGCCAGTTGGCGGTGTAAAGCAGCAGGTCGGTGTCGTGCGGATCACGGCTCCACACCGGGAAGCGCAGGTCGTAGCAGATCAGCGGACGCACCCGCCAGCCTTTGAGCTCGAACAGCGCCTGGGTTTCGCCCGGCGTGTAGTGCTTGTGCTCGCCTGCCATGCGGAACAGGTGTCGCTTGTCGTAATGCAGGACTTCACCGTCTGGACGTGCCCAGAGCAGGCGGTTGCGATGGCTGCCGTCGGCGGCCTGGATGATGAGGCTGCCGGTGATCACCGCATCGAGGCGACTGGCTTGCTCGCGCAGCCAGGCGTGGGTCGGACCCTGCTCGGGTTCGGCGAGGGCCGACGAATCCATGGAGAAGCCGGTGGTGAACATCTCCGGCAGGACGATCAGATCCGCGCCCCTCGCCTGCTCCAGCAGCGCTTCGAAGTGCGCGTGGTTGGCGGCGCAGTCGTGCCAGGCCAGGGTGGTCTGCACCAGGGCCAGCTTGAGGTCGGGCAAGGTGGTCAGATCGCGCATAGCTTTTCCGCCGCCTGACGCAGCGTCTCCTCACGTTTGGCGAAGCAGAAGCGCACCAGGCGCAGGTCTTTCGGCGCTTGCTGGTAGAACACCGAAACCGGAATCGCAGCGACGCCGTGCTCGCGGGTCAGCCATTCGGACATGGCCACGTCGTCCAGGTCGTTGCGAATGGCGCTGTAATCCACCAGTTGGAAGTAAGTGCCGGGGGCGCGGGTGAAACGGAAGCGCGAGCCGGCCAGCAGGTCGCAGAACAGGTCGCGCTTGGCTTGATAGAAGGCCGGCAGCTCGGCCAGGTGCTCCGGATGTGCCGCCATGAAGTCGGCCAGCGCCCACTGCAGCGGAGTGACACCGCAGAAGTTCACGTACTGGTGGACCTTGCGCAGCTCGGCGGAGAGCGCCGGTGGGGCGACTACGTAGCCAGTCTTCCAGCCGGTGACGTGATAGGTCTTGCCGAAGGAGCTGACCACGAAGGCGCGGGCGTAGAGCTCGTCATGGGCCAGCACGCTGACGTGGCTGGCACCGTCGAACACCAGGTGCTCATAGACCTCGTCCGAGACCAGGTAGATATCGCGACCACGGATCAGCTCGGCCAACTGGTCCAGTTCAGCGCGGGAAATCAGCGCGCCGCTGGGGTTGTGCGGGCTGTTGAGGATGATCATGCGGGTACGCGGGCTCAACGCGTCGCGCATGCGCTGCCAATCGATGGAGAAGCCCGGCAGTGCCAGCGGCACGTGGACGCAGCGGCCGCCGGCCAGCTCCACGGATGGTTCGTAACTGTCGTAGCAGGGATCGAGGACGATCACCTCGTCGCCGGCACGGACCACCGCCTGGATGGCGCAGAAAATCGCTTCGGTGGCGCCGGGCGTGATAGTCACCTCGGCATCGGCGCTGACCGCGCGGCCATAGAAAGTGGCCACTTTGGCCGCCACTTGCTCGCGCAGCGCGGGCAGGCCGGTCATCGGGGCGTATTGGTTATGTCCGGCGGCGATGTGCCGACCAACTGCGTCGCACAGGGCGGCTGGCGCGGAGAAATCCGGGAAGCCCTGGGACAGGTTGATGGCACCGACTTCTGCGGCGAGCTGGGACATGCGGGTGAAGATGGTGGTGCCGACGTTGGGCAACTTGCTGGCGATCATTTCTTCAGGCTGCTGGCGACTGGAAAGTGGGTCATAGCTTAAGCCCTGAGGGGTTTCGCCACCACAGGAATGCCGGTAGGAGCGAGATCTGCTCGCGAAACATTGTGCCGGCCCGATTCGCGAGCAGAGCTCGCTCCTACCTGTATTGAGGCCCTGGAAATGAAAAGGGCGCCCATGGGCGCCCTCTTCTTCCAGCCAGTATCAGCGCTTCTTGTCGCGGCGCTTCTTGTCGGCCTTCTTGTGGTGCGACATGAGGCGGCGCTTCTTGTTCACCTGACGCTCGGTGAGGGTGTTCTTCTTGCCCTCGTAGGGGTTCTCGCCGCCTTTGTACTCGATGCGGATCGGCGTACCGACCAGCTTGAGCACGCGCCGGTAGGTGTTCTCCAGGTAGCGCGAGTAGGACTTGGGCACCGATTCCACCTGGTTGCCGTGGATCACGATCAGCGGCGGGTTGGCACCACCCAGGTGGGCGTAACGCAGCTTGATGCGCCGGCCGTTGACCAGCGGCGGCTGGTGTTCCTGCACCGCGTCTTCGAGGATCTGCGTCAGACGGCTGGTGGGCCAGCGGGTGATGGCGGAGCGGAACGACTCCTGCACCGACTTGTACAGGTGGCCAACGCCGGTGCCATGCAGCGCGGAAATGAAGTGGATGTCGGCGAAGTCGACGAAGAACAGCCGGCGCTCCAGCTCGGTCTTCACATAGTCGCGCTCACTTGGCTCCATGCCGTCCCACTTGTTCAGGGCGATGACCAGCGCACGGCCGGTTTCCAGCACGAAGCCCAGCAGGTTGAGGTCGTGCTCGACCACACCTTCGCGGGCGTCCATCACGAAGATCACCACGTTGGCGTCCTGGATGGCCTGCAGGGTCTTCACCACCGAGAACTTTTCCACAGCCTCGAAGATCTTGCCGCGGCGGCGCACGCCGGCGGTGTCGATCAAGGTGTACTTCTCTTCGTTGCGCTCGAAAGGGATGTAGATGCTGTCGCGGGTGGTGCCGGCCTGGTCGTACACGATCACCCGTTCTTCACCGAGCATGCGGTTGACCAGCGTGGACTTGCCGACGTTGGGGCGACCGATGATGGCGATCTTGATGCCGTCCTTCTCGCTCGGGCCGGGAATGCGCTTGGCTTCTTCGCCCTCAGCGACTTCCTCGGCGCTGGCCGCTTCCTCTTCGTCGGCGCCGTCGTCGCGCGGGAACTCACCCAGCGCGACCTGCAGCATCTGGCTGATGCCACGGCCGTGAGCGGCAGCGATCGGCAGGGCGTCGCCCAGGCCCAGAGGGCTGAACTCGGCGCGGGCGAGATCCGGATCGACGGTGTCGACCTTGTTGGCCACCAGGAAGCTGCGCTTGTTCCGCTTGCGCAGGTGCTCGGCGATCATCTGGTCGGACGCGGTCATGCCGGCGCGGGAGTCGACCATGAAGAGCACCGCATCGGCTTCTTCAATGGCCTGCAGCGACTGCTCGGCCATTTTTGCGTCGATGCCTTCCTCATCGCCGGAAATACCCCCGGTGTCGATGACGATATAGGTGCGACCCTGCCATTTCGCCTCGCCGTACTGGCGGTCACGGGTCAGACCCGCGTATTCCGCGACAATCGCGTTGCGGGTCTTGGTCAGGCGGTTGAACAGGGTGGACTTGCCGACGTTGGGCCGACCCACCAGGGCAATTACGGGAACCATGAGGCTCTCCACTCGTTATTTCAGAAAACACAAAGGCCGCTGCCGTTTGACGGCAGCGGCCCGACATCAGGCTTCAGCTTAGCGGATGGTCAGGCCAACCAGCTTGCCGCCGTTGCCATAGGCATACATCCACTCACCGACCACCAGCGGACGGGCACGCAGGCCGTCGCCATCGATCTTCACACGACCGACGAAGTGACCGTCCACCTGGCTCAGCAGGTGCAGGTAACCTTCGAAGTCGCCCACAGCCACGTAGCTGGAGAAGACTTCCGGAGCGGACAGCTGGCGGCGGGCCAGCGCGTCGTTGCTCCACAGGGCGGAGGCGGAACGCTCATCCACACCTTCAACGGTGCCGTTGGCCAGGCTCACGTAGACGTTGCCGAAGCCCTGGGCGACACCAGCGTAGCTGGACGCTTCGCGCTGCCAGAGCACACGGCCGCTCTCCAGGTCCAGGGCGGCGACGCGGCCCTGGTAAGTGGCCACGTAGAGGGTGCCACCGGACAGCAGCAGGCCGCCGTCGATGTCCACTACGCGATCCAGTTCGGAACGGCCTTGGGGCACGGCCACGCGCTGTTCCCAGACCGGAATGCCGCGCTTGATATCCAGCGCGAGCACCTTGCCGGTGGACAGGCCGGCCACGGCCAGGTTGTTGGTCACGACGGGCGCGCCGGTACCACGCAGGGTCAGCACCGCCGGGGTGTTCTCGTAGATCCAGAGCTGGTTGCCGGTGGCGGCATCGAAACCGAACAGGGTGTCGTTCTGAGTCTGCACGACCACCACGTCACCGTTGTTGGCTGCCGGGGCCAGCACTTCGCCGTTGACGCGGGCACGCCATTTCTCTTCACCGTTGGTGGCGTCCAGGGCAACGACTTCACCTTTCAGGGTGCCGACCATCACCAGGCCATAGCCAACGCCCACGGCGCCGGATACCGGGAGTTCCAGGTCCTGCTTCCAGATCACGTCGCCATTGAAGCGGTTGAGCGCCATGACCTCGCCGTTGACGTCCGAGGCATAGATGGTGTCGCCGTCAACGGCGGGCACCAGCAGGTTGTAGGTCTCGCCCTGGCCATCGCCAATGGAGCGGCTCCAACCCTTGTCCAGACTCACCTCTTCAGTGATATCGGGCAGTTCGGCCGGCGGCAGTTCCTTCTTGCTGTTGCTGCTGCAGCCCACGGCCAGAACGGCCAGGGCCAGCACTGCGGCATTCTTCCAGCGCATCACGTCACGCGTCCCCTTTTGCCAGGTCGTCGAGCTTCATCTGCAGGCCACCTACGGCGGCGTCTTCGGGCAGTGCGGCCTTGGCTTTCAGGTAGGCGGCATGCGCGTCATCGGTGCGACCCAGCTGCACCAGCAGGTCACCCTTGAGTTCTTCGCGGCTGGCAGAGAAGGCCTTGTCGGCGTCGCCTTCCAGCAGCTTGAGGGCATCTTCGGCCTTGCCCTGGGCGGCCAGGACACGGGCCAGGCGCTGGCGGGCCAGCTCGCCGAGGGTCGCGTCGGCGGGCTTGTCGAGCACGGCCTTGAGTTCGGCAGCGGCGTCGTCCAGCTTGCCGGCGTCGACCGCGACCTTGGCCACGAACAGGCTGCCGTACTGGGCGTAGTGGGTGCCACCGAAGTCACTCTTCAGCTTGCCGGCCAGTTCGGCGACCTTGGCCGAATCCGGAGTGCCGCTGGGGTTCAGCGCGGTTTCCAGCAGTTGCTGGTAAACGACCGAGGCGCCCTGGGCCTGATTGGTTTCGTACTTCTGCCAGGCCTGCCAACCGAAGACCACCGCCAGCGCCAGTGCGCCGCCAGTGAGCATGGGTTTGCCGTTGCGCTGCCACCAGTCCCTGAACTGCGCAATCTGTTCTTCTTCAGTCTGCATGCTTAACCCCGTACTCCTGATCTTTGAATGCTCAAGCCCGCTTCAAGCAGGCAGCGAGATGCTCAGCCAGAGCATCCCAGGCAATATTTTGTTGTTCGCTGTCGTCGCGAAGCGGCTTGCAACCTACCACGCGCTTGGCCAGTTCGTCGTCCCCCAGGATCAACGCGTACTGGGCGCCGCTCTTGTCGGCCTTCTTGAACTGACTCTTGAAGCTGCCGGCACCGGCATTGACCAGCAGGCGCAGGCCCGGAACCGCATCACGCAGTTGCTCGGAAAGGCCGAGGGCGGCCAGTTCGGCGGCTTCGCCGAAGGCGCAGATATAGACGTCGGCCGGGCTGTTCAGCTCATCCGGTACCAGGCCGAGGGTTTCCAGCAGCAGCACCAGGCGCTCGACACCCATGGCGTAGCCCACGCCCGGAGTCGGCTTGCCGCCGAACTGGGTGACCAGGCCGTCGTAGCGGCCACCGGCACAGACGGTGCCCTGGGAGCCGAGCTTGTCGGTCACCCACTCGAAGACGGTGCGGCTGTAGTAGTCCAGGCCACGCACCAGCTTCTGGTTGATTTCGTAGCGAATACCCACGGCATCCAGACGCGCCTTGAGGCCTTCGAAGTGGGCCAGGGACTCTTCATCCAGGTAGTCGTGGAGAGTCGGCGCATCCACCAACACAGCCTGGGTACCGCCGTCCTTGCTGTCGAGGATACGCAGCGGATTGGTGGTCAGGCGGCGCTGGCTATCTTCGTCCAGCAGGTCGTAACGATCCTGCAGGTAGGCGACCAGGGCATCGCGGTAACGGGCGCGAGCCTCGCTGGAACCCAGGCTGTTCAGCTGCAGGGTTACGGCGTCGGCCAGACCGAGCTTTTTCCACAGGCGCCAGGTGAGCACGATCAGCTCGGCGTCGATGTCCGGGCCAGGCAGGTTGAAGACTTCCACACCCATCTGATGGAACTGGCGGTAGCGCCCCTTCTGCGGCTTCTCGTAGCGGAACATGGGGCCGGCATACCACAGCTTCTGCACCTGGCCGCCACCGGTGAGGCCATGCTCCAGCACGGCGCGCACGCAGCCCGCAGTGCCTTCCGGGCGCATGGTCAGCGACTCTTCGTTGCGATCGAGGAAGGTGTACATCTCCTTGTCGACCACATCGGTACCTTCGCCGATACCGCGGGCGAACAGCTCGGTGAACTCGAGGATCGGTAGGCGGATTTCCTTGTAACCGTAGCTATCCAGCAAGTCGGCGACGGTGTTTTCCAGGTAACGCCAGGCGGGCGTCTGCTCCGGCAGGATGTCGTTCATGCCACGAATGGCTTGCAAGGTCTTGCTCACGTGGGTTCCTTGTTTCAGCTACGGGCGATCAGCGCCGCGTCAGCTTCGGCCTTTGCAGCCGCCTTTTCGCGGATGAGCCGTTCCAGCTCGTCCACCAGGTTGTCGTTGTTCAGCTTCTGCGCCGGCTTGCCGTCGATGTAGACCAGGTTGTTCGGGGTGCCGCCGGTCAGGCCGATATGGGCCTCCTTGGCTTCACCCGGACCGTTGACCACGCAGCCGATCACGGCCACGTCCATCGGTACCAGCAGGTCTTCGAGGCGCCCTTCCAGCTCGTTCATGGTCTTGACCACATCGAAGTTCTGCCGCGAGCAGCTCGGGCAGGCGATGAAGTTGATGCCACGGGAGCGCAGGTGCAGGGACTTGAGGATGTCGAAGCCGACCTTGACCTCTTCCACCGGATCCGCCGCCAGGGAGATACGAATGGTGTCGCCGATGCCTTCGGCGAGCAGCATGCCCAGACCCACCGCAGACTTCACGGTGCCGGATCGCAGGCCACCCGCTTCGGTGATGCCCAGGTGCAGCGGCTGCACGATTTGCTTGGCCAGCAGGCGGTAGGCTTCGACGGCCATGAACACGTCAGAGGCCTTTACGCTGACCTTGAAGTCCTGGAAGTCCAGCTTGTCGAGATGCTCCACATGGCGCAGTGCAGACTCGACCAGAGCCTGCGGCGTGGGCTCGCCGTATTTCTTCTGCAGGTCCTTCTCCAGCGAACCGGCGTTGACGCCGATGCGGATCGGGATGCCTTTGTCGCGCGCGGCATCGACCACCGCCCGGACGCGGTCTTCGCGGCCAATGTTGCCCGGGTTGATGCGCAGGCAGTCGACACCCAGTTCGGCGACGCGCAGGGCGATCTTGTAGTCGAAGTGGATGTCCGCCACCAGCGGCACCTGGACCTGCTGCTTGATGCGGCCGAACGCCTCGGCTGCGTCCATGTCCGGTACGGAGATGCGAACGATATCGACGCCGGCATCCACCAGGCGCTGGATCTGGCCCACAGTGGCGGCGACGTCGCAGGTATCAGTGTTGGTCATGCTCTGCACGGCGATGGGCGCATCGCCGCCCACCGGTACGGAGCCGACCCAGATTTTCCGCGAAACGCGGCGTTTGATCGGGGATTCGCAATGCATGGCTTATTGCCCCAACTTCAGGCGAGCGGTCTCGCCGCGAACATAAGGCGAAATGTCGACCGACTGGCCGTTGTAGCTGACTTGCGCGCCGCGGGCGAAGCCCAGGCGAACTTCCAACGGTGCCTTGCCGGCCAGCTCGACGCTGTCGCCGGTACGTTTGAGGGCGCTGACCAGTACCTTGCCGTCGGCATCGGTGACCTGGGTCCAGCAATTGGCGGTGAACTGGATACGCACCACGCCCTGGCCCTGCTGGGCTACCACGGGGACCGGGGCCTCGGTGGCAGGAGCCGGGGCGGTAGCGGGCGCGGCCGGAGCTACCGGAGCTACCGGCTGGGCGGCGGCAGGAACCACCGGAACTGCGGGAGCAGTAGCGGCCGGAGCAATGGGAGCGGTCGGTTGCGCAGCCGGTGCGGCAGGAGCGGCAATTGCCGGTACCTGGCCCGGTGCGG
The DNA here is from genome assembly GCF_029873155.1 of Pseudomonas sp. BN515. Lineage (NCBI taxonomy): Bacteria > Pseudomonadati > Pseudomonadota > Gammaproteobacteria > Pseudomonadales > Pseudomonadaceae > Pseudomonas > Pseudomonas sp. BN515. The sequence goes on from NZ_SSOH01000011.1 coordinate 107,766, forward strand.
CCGGGGCCGTGGCGGCAGGCGCGGTCTCACCAGCCGGCGCAACAGGGGCAGCGCCTGCAGCGGCCTGCTGTTCCGGTTGAGCAGCCGTTTCCGGGGAAACTTCAGCCGGGGTCGGCGCGTCGCCTTCCTGGGCCTCGGCCACAGCCTGGTCTTCCGGCTCGTCGAGCGGGTGGATCTGGGTGGTGCCATCGGCACTTTCCACTTCCACATGCTCCATGTTCACGCTGGCCGCTTCTTCGTTGTTGCGGCTGGAATGCTCCTGCCACCAGAAGAAGCCGACAGCACCAAGGGCCACCAGGATGATGAAGCTGACGATACGCAGCACGCTCTGGGACAAGCGCACGGGCTCTTCGATGCGACCCAGGCTGTGCACATTGCTGCCCTTGGCATCGGTGCCGGTGTAATGGTCGAACTCGGCAACCAGAACAGCCTGGTCCATACCCAGCAGCTTGGCGTAGGCGCGCACGTAGCCGCGGGCGAAAGTGTGCCCCGGCAACTGCTCGAAATCACCCGCCTCGAGCTGACGCAGGGCCTGCTCGGTCAGGTTCAGGTGGCGGGCGACCTCGCCCAAGGACAAATCCTTGCTCTCACGGGCCTGACGCAGGGTTTCGCCCGGGTTGGCTCGGGTCGCCGCTACAGCTTCGGGATGCGACGCTTTCATCTTTGCTCCGACAGGTATTGCTGATATTCCGGCGTGCCGGGATAGAGTCGCTTGAGTTGCAGACCAAGGCTGGCAGCCTGGTTGCGGTCTTCGAATATGGTCGCCAGACGCGACCCGAGCAGCAGGCTTTGGGCGGTCTGCTCGGCAATCTGGGAATAGCGCTGGTAGTAGTCACGAGCCGGCACGTACTGCTTCTCGTCGAAAGACAGCTGGGCCATTTCCAGCAGCGCCTTGGGCTGCTGGCGATTCAGGCGCAGGGACTTTTCAAAGTGCTGCTTGGCCAGCGCCGGATTGTTCATCTTCAGCGCGGTCAGGCCGAGGTTCTCGAACACGCGCGAGCGCTCGGGATAGAGGTTGTCGTCTGTGGCTTGCTGGAAGCGGTCGTAGGCATCCTTATAACGGCCCTGCTCGTAGAGGAAGCTGCCGTAGTTGTTGAGGATGCGCGCATCGTTACGGGACGACAGGGCCTTGCGGTAGTGCTGGTCGGCCAGCTCCGGCTCCATCTCGGTCTGGAACACCAGGGCGAGGGCCGCGTTGGCGTCAGCATTGGACGGGTCCAGTTCAAGGGCCTTTTTCAGCGGCACCTTGGCACGCTCGGTGGCCCCTTGCTTCAGGTAGCCGATACCCAGCTCAATGTAGGCATCGCGTGCTGCATCACGACCCTTGTCGGTCTTCATCGGATCGACCTGACCGGTCGACACGCAGGCCGCGAGCAATGCGGTGGAAACGAGGAGCAGCGCAGCGCGCAGGGTCATGGGGTGTCCTTCTCTAGTTCCGGTTCGCGGCGTTGCTGGACGCCTCCGCTTCGGCATTCAGCTGGCGTACGGCGATGTAACGCTCGCTGCGGCGGGTACGGTCCATGACCTGGCCGACCAGCTGGCCACAGGCTGCATCGATATCGTCGCCGCGGGTGGTGCGGACGGTGACATTGTGCCCGGCCTTGTGCAACAGGTCCTGGAAGCGGCGGATCGCATTATTGCTCGGCCGCTCGTAACCCGAATGCGGGAAGGGGTTGAACGGAATCAGGTTGATCTTGCAGGGGAAGTCCTTGAGCAGCTCGATCATCTGGCTAGCGTGTTCGGGCTGGTCGTTGACGTCCTTGAGCAGGGTGTACTCGATGGTCAGCACGCGCTTCTCACCGAGACGGGAGATGTAGCGGCGGCAGGCATCGAGCACTACTTCGAGGGGGTACTTCTTGTTGATCGGCACCAGCTGGTTGCGCAGCGGATCGTTCGGCGCGTGCAGCGACAGCGCGAGGGAAACGTCGATCACCTCGCCCAGCTTGTCGATCATCGGCGCCACGCCCGAGGTGGACAGGGTCACCTTGCGCTTGGAAATGCCGTAACCGAGGTCGTCCATCATGATGTTCATGGCGGCGACGACGTTGTCGAAATTCAGCAGCGGCTCGCCCATGCCCATCATCACCACGTTGGTGATGGCACGGTCGATCTTCGCGGGAATGGTCCCGAAGGACTTGTTGGCGATCCACACCTGGCCGATCACTTCGGCGGCGGTGAGGTCGCTGTTGAAACCTTGCTTGCCCGTGGAGCAAAAGCTGCAGTCCAGGGCGCAACCGGCCTGGGACGAGACGCAGAGCGTGCCGCGACCACCTTGCGGGATGTACACGGTTTCGACGCAGCTGCCGGAGGCCACGCGGACCACCCATTTGCGGGTGCCATCGCTGGAGATGTCCTGGCTGACCACTTCCGGGCCGCGAATCTCGGCAGAGGCCTTGAGCTTGTCGCGCAAGGCCTTGCCGATATTGCTCATGGCGTCGAAATCATCGACGCCAAAGTGGTGAATCCACTTCATCACCTGACCGGCGCGGAAGCGTTTCTCCCCGATGGACTCGAAGAAGCTTTCCAGTTGCGGCTGGGTCAGACCCAGCAGGTTCACTTTACCGGTCGATTCAGTCATGGCTTCACCCTCTCCCAGTCGCGATTAGCGAATGCGAGCGCACACCTCGGTGGCGGCGAAGAAGTAGGAGATTTCGCGAGCAGCGGAAGCCTCGGAATCCGAACCGTGTACGGCGTTTTCGTCGATGGAAACAGCGTAATCGGCGCGGATGGTGCCAGCGTCGGCTTTCTTCGGATCGGTCGCGCCCATCAGTTCACGGTTCTTGGCAACGGCGTTCTCGCCTTCCAGAACCTGAACGACTACCGGACCGGAAGTCATGAAGGAAACCAGGTCTTTGAAGAAAGGACGCTCTTTGTGCTCAGCGTAGAAACCGCCAGCTTCGCGCTCGGACAGTTGAACCATCTTGGCGGCAACGACGCGCAGACCGGCCTTTTCGAAGCGGGTGACGATCTCGCCCACAACGTTCTTGGCAACGGCGTCCGGCTTGATGATGGAGAGAGTACGTTCGACAGCCATGGAAAAACTCCAGAAACAAGGATTAAAGCGAAAAATTAAACCCGCGAATTATACGCGGGTTAGGGGGAAATGCGTAGGGCCGTAGCCCAGGGGCAGAAGCCGGTCAGTCGGCTTCTTCGATCCAGGCGGCCTGGACGGCCTCCAGAACCTTCTCACCACCGCGCTGGGGATCGTCGGAGAATTCCGGCAGAGCCACGATCCAGTTGTGCAGATCGACGAAGTTCACGTAGCGCGGGTCGACGTCCGGCTTGGCTTCAGCAAGCTGGATGGCAATTTCCAGTACGTCAGTCCATTTAAGGCTCATGTTGCGCTCCAAAGGCGGTTTCGGGACTCGCGAGCCAGGCAGGGCAAAGCAGGCGAGGACGCGCAGTTTACAGATTCTAGCGAGCGGCGCTCAGCAGAGTTCGCCCTTGCGGGCGAGCCTCTGACGCAACCGACATGCGGCCGGCTTCGAACCGTGCCTCAGTGACCTTCCGACACCTGGTTGATGGTGTACTTCGGAATTTCCACCACCAGGTCTTCATCCGCAACCAGGGCCTGGCAGGACAGACGGGAATTAGGCTCCAGGCCCCAGGCCTTGTCGAGCATGTCGTCTTCCAGTTCGTCGGACGCTTCCAGCGAGTTGAAGCCCTCGCGCACCACCACGTGGCAGGTGGTACAGGCGCAGGACTTCTCGCAGGCGTGCTCGATGTCGATGCCGCTGCGCAGGGCGGCATCCAGGATGCTCTCGCCCGACTTCGCTTCGATCACAGCACCCTCGGGGCAATGCTCGGCGTGGGGCAGGATGATGATCTGCGGCATTTCTGGGTCAATCCTCGATTTCGTTGAGTCGGCGGCCGGACAGGGCTGCCTTGACGGCGGCATCCATACGACGCGCAGCAAAGGCATCAGTCACCTGGGACAGGCGCTTGATCTGGGCTTCGATGGCGGCGACATCACTGCCGATCGCCAGCTCGCGAAGGGTTTGCATGCTATCCAGGATCGCTGCGCGCTCGGCTTCATCCAGCAGGCGCTCGCCATCCACTTCCAGGGCGGCCTGGACAGCTTCCAGCAGGCGCTCGGCCTCGACCTGCTGCTCGCGCAGGGCACGGGCGTTCTTGTCTTCGCCGGCGTACTGGAAGGAATCCTGAAGCATGCGCGAGATTTCGCCATCGGTCAGGCCATAGGACGGCTTGACCTGGATGCTCGCCTCGACGCCAGAAGCGAGCTCGCGGGCGGTTACGCCCAGCAGGCCGTCCGCGTCCACCTGGAAGGTCACGCGAATCTTCGCCGCCCCTGCCACCATGGGCGGGATACCGCGCAGTTCGAAGCGTGCCAGGGAACGGCAATCCTTGATCAGCTCGCGCTCACCCTGGAGCACATGAATCATCATGGCCGTCTGGCCATCTTTGTAGGTGGTGAAGTCCTGGGCGCGCGCCACGGGAATTGTGGTGTTGCGCGGGATCACCTTCTCCATCAGCCCGCCCATGGTTTCCAGGCCGAGCGACAGAGGAATCACATCCAGAAGCAGCAGCTCTTCGCCGCGCTTGTTGCCGGCCAGGATATCGGCCTGTACGGCGGCGCCGATTGCCACTACCTGATCGGGATCGATATCGGTGAGGGGCTGACGACCGAACATTTCCGCGACGGCTTCACGCACGCGCGGCACACGAGTGGAACCACCCACCATGACCACGGCTTCGACCTCTTCCAGCTCGATGCCAGAATCACGCACCGCGCGGCGGCAGGCCTTGAGGCTACGCGCCACCATGGGTTCGATCAGCGCATCGAACTGCTCGCGAGTCAGCACGCCGCGCCAGTCGCCATAGACCAGTTCGACGCTATCGGTATCGGTCAGGGCCTCCTTGGCATCACAGGCAACGCGCAGCAGGCTGCGCTGAGCCCCCGGATCCAGATCGGCGGACAGGCCGGCCTGCTGCACCATCCAGCCAGCGATGGCGTGGTCGAAATCATCACCACCCAGGGCACTGTCGCCACCGGTGGCCATGACCTCGAAGACACCACGAGTCAGACGCAGGATGGAAATATCGAACGTGCCGCCACCCAGGTCGTAGATGGCGACAACGCCTTCGGCCTGCTTGTCCAGGCCGTATGCCACTGCGGCGGCGGTCGGTTCGTTGAGCAGGCGCAGGACGTTGAGGCCGGCAAGGCGAGCGGCGTCCTTGGTGGCCTGACGCTGGGCTTCATCGAAGTACGCCGGCACAGTGATCACCGCGCCGACCAGTTCGCCACCCAAGGTGTTTTCGGCGCGCTGGCGCAGGGTCTTGAGAATGTCAGCCGAGACTTCCACCGGGCTCTTGGCGCCCTGGACGGTCTCGATGAAGGGCATGTGCGATTCGCCACCGACGAAACGGTAAGGCAGTTGCTCACCCAGCTGCTTGACGTCTTCCAGGCCGCGCCCCATGAAGCGCTTGACCGAGATAATGGTGTTCAGCGGATCGCTGGAAGCGGCCTGCTTGGCACTGCGACCGACTTCGACACGGTCGGCGTGATAGCGGACCGCGGACGGCAGGATGACCTGGCCATCGGCATCCGGCAGGGGCTCGGCGACACCGCTGCGCACAGCGGCGACCAGCGAATTGGTGGTACCCAGGTCGATACCCACCGCCAGACGGCGCTGGTGCGGCTGAGGGCTCATCCCGGGTTCGGCGATCTGCAGTAGGGCCATGCTTGTCTTTTTATCAGGCGTACCGGCAACCAAGACGGCATCGCGGGTTAATCGTCGAGGCGCTCTTCCAGTTGGCGCACTTCTTGGTTCAGCTTGTCGAGGAACTGCATGCGGCGCACCAGACGCTCGGCATCTTCGCGGCGCTCAGCATCATCCCAGCACTCGCCAAACTCGACATCGAGCTCGGCCTGCGCAGCCTTGAGCCGGCGCTTGAAGGCAGCGACACCTTCCAGGTCGGCGCTGTCGTGCAACTCTTCCAGCTCTTCACGCCACTGCATCTGCTGCAGAAGGAACTGCGGGTCCTGCACCGTGACTTCGAGCGGAAGCTCGCGCCCTTTCAGGGCCAGCAGGTACAAGGCTCTCCGCGGCGCACTCTTCAGTGTCTGGTAGGCGTCGTTGAGCTGTGCCGCACGCTCCAGCGCCAAGCGCTGCTCGCGCTCGGAAGCATCAGCGAATCGGTCGGGATGGACGGTGCGCGCCAGCTCGCGATAACGCGTCGCAAGCTGGTCGAGATCCAGTCGATAACCCGGCTTCAGGTCAAACAGCGCAAAATGACAGGGAGTTCCCACACACGCCTCAGACGTTGAAGCTCTCGCCGCAGCCGCATTCGCCGCGCACGTTCGGGTTATTGAACTTGAAACCTTCGTTGAGCCCTTCGCGAACGAAGTCCAGCTCAGTGCCATCGAGGTAGGTCAGGCTCTTGGGATCGATGATCACCTTGACGCCATGACTCTCGAAGACCAGGTCTTCCCCGGTCACCTCATCGACAAACTCCAGCACGTAGGCGAGACCGGAGCAGCCAGTCGTACGCACCCCCAGACGGATACCTTCACCCTTGCCGCGTCCGTCGATGGAACGCTGCACGTGGCGGGCGGCGGATTCAGTCATGCTGATGGCCATTGCAACTCCTTACTCGTTCGAGCGCTTAGAGCAGACCCTTCTTCTGCTTGTAGTCGTGGACGGCCGCCTTGATGGCGTCCTCAGCCAGCACCGAGCAGTGGATCTTCACCGGCGGCAGGGCCAGTTCTTCGGCGATGGTGGTGTTCTTGATGGCAGCCGCCTCATCCAGGGTCTTGCCCTTCATCCACTCGGTGGCGAGGGAGCTGGAAGCAATGGCGGAACCGCAGCCGTAGGTCTTGAACTTGGCGTCTTCGATCACGCCTTGTTCGTTGACCTTTATCTGCAGGCGCATCACGTCGCCGCAGGCCGGGGCGCCGACCATGCCAGTACCCACATTCGGGTCCTGGGCGTCGAGCTTGCCCACGTTACGCGGGTTTTCGTAGTGGTCGATGACCTTGTCGCTGTAAGCCATGGTAACTATTCCTCACTCATCAGGGTGGCGTCAGTGCGCCTGCCATTCGACCTGGGAAAGGTCGACGCCCTCTTTATACATATCCCACAGCGGGGACAGTTCACGGAGCTTGCTGACCGCTTCGCGCACCTTGGCAGCGGCGTAGTCCACTTCTTCCTCGGTGGTGAAACGACCGAAGGTGAAGCGGATGGAGCTGTGCGCCAGCTCGTCGTTACGGCCCAGGGCGCGCAGCACGTAGGACGGCTCCAGAGAGGCCGAGGTGCAGGCGGAACCGGAGGAGACCGCGAGATCCTTGAGCGCCATGATCAGCGACTCGCCTTCGACGTAGTTGAAGCTGACGTTCAGATTGTGCGGTACGCGGGAAGTAGCGCTGCCGTTCAGGTAGAGCTCTTCCATGCCATCGATCTGAGCCCAGAAACGATCGGCCAGGGCCTTGATGCGCTTGTTCTCGCTGGCCATTTCCTGCTTGGCGATATGGAAGGCCTCGCCCATGCCGACGATCTGGTGAGTCGCCAGGGTACCGGAGCGCATGCCGCGCTCGTGGCCGCCGCCGTGCGTCTGGGCTTCCAGGCGTACGCGGGGCTTACGGCGAACGTAGAGGGCGCCAATGCCTTTCGGGCCATAGGTCTTGTGGGCGGAGAAGGACATCAGGTCGACCTTCAGCTTCTCCAGGTCGATTTCCACCTTGCCGGTGGACTGGGCTGCGTCGACGTGGAACAGGATGCCGCGGGCACGGGTCAGCTCACCGATGCCAGCGATATCGTTGACGGTGCCGATCTCGTTGTTCACGTGCATGACCGAAACCAGGATGGTGTCGTCACGCAGGGCCGCCTCGACCATGGCCGGAGTGATCAGGCCGTCTTCGCCCGGTTCCAGGTAGGTCACTTCGAAGCCTTCGCGCTCCAGCTGGCGGGTGGTGTCCAGCACCGCCTTGTGCTCGATCTTCGAGGTGATGATGTGCTTGCCCTTGCCGCTGTAGAAATGCGCAACACCCTTGATGGCCAGGTTGTCGGATTCGGTAGCGCCGGAAGTCCAGACGATTTCGCGCGGGTCGGCATTGACCAGCTCTGCCACCTGACGACGGGCATTCTCCACTGCCTCTTCGGCTTTCCAGCCGAACACGTGGGAACGCGAGGCCGGGTTGCCGAAGTTGCCGTCCACCAGCAGGCACTCGCTCATCTTCTGAGCGACGCGCGGGTCCACCGGCGTAGTGGCGGAGTAGTCGAGGTAAATCGGCAATTTCATCGGGGCTCTCCTATCAGGTATCGAGGCCAATCACGGGCCGGCGCCCTGCTCAATCGATGGCAGACGCTTCAATCTTATCGAGGTGCGGCATCCTGCCATTGCTTCCACAGCGGCGTTGATCCTGCCGCTGAGCGACCTCCTGGACCTCGCGACGGTTGACCAGATCGGCCAGACTGATGCCGCTGAGGAATTCGTGGATCTGCAGACTCAGATCGCACCACAGGTGGTGAGTGAGACAGGTGTCGCCGGAATGGCAATCGCCCAGGCCCTGGCAACGAGTGGCATCCACCGACTCGTTGACCGCATCGATTACCTGGGCAACGTGAATGCCATGCATGTCACGGGAAAGCTGGTAGCCACCACCCGGTCCGCGCACGCTGCTGACCAGATTGCCACGGCGGAGCTTGGCGAAAAGCTGCTCGAGGTAGGACAGGGAAATGCCCTGCCGCTCGGAAATATCTGCCAGAGACACCGGCCCGTGCTGCGCATGTAGCGCCAAGTCGAGCATGGCGGTGACGGCGTATCGGCCTTTGGTGGTCAGTCGCATGGTGGGTACCACGGGATCGCTGGAATGCAGCGAGTATGCGATTCCCGACTATTTAAGTCAACTATAAGCCTGATTAAAACAGTCGGGATTACATCTTGCAGGGGCGAGCATGATAGCAGAGGCACATCCCGTTAGCATCCTAATAATCCGACCTCAGCCCACTGGACCAAGGTCGAATAAGTGGGCCTCAGGCGACCGGCTTGCGCTCGTCGTCCTTCACCCCCGCGAAGTCCTCGTCGCGCAGCTCCGGGAGGGCCTTGGCGCAGTAATCACTGCCCAGCGCGGTGAGCGCTTTGCACATGCCGTCGAGGCGTTCGTCCACGGCCTGTACATGGTCCAGCAACTGGCCGATCGCACGTGCCACCGGGTCCGGCATGTCCTGGCCCAGACCGTAGGCATCGAAGCCGAAACGCTCGGCGATGGCCTGGCGTTTGGCTTCCTGTTCGGGATCGGCCTTGACGATGACTCGACCGGGAATACCCACCGCAGTAGCGCCTGCCGGCACCTCCTTGGTCACCACGGCGTTGGAGCCGATCTTGGCGCCAGCGCCAACGGTGAAGGGACCGAGCACCTTGGCCCCCGCCCCTACCACCACACCATCCTCCAGCGTCGGATGGCGCTTGCCCTGGTTCCAACTCGTGCCGCCGAGGGTCACACCCTGATAGAGAGTGACGTCATTGCCGATTTCGGCCGTTTCGCCGATGACGATGCCCATGCCGTGATCGATGAAGAAGCGACGACCGATCTTCGCTCCCGGATGGATCTCGATGCCGGTCAGCCAGCGACTGAAGTTGGAAACCAGCCGCGCCAGCCACTTCCAGCCTGCAGTCCAGAGAGCATGAGCCACGCGATGCAACCAGATGGCATGCAGGCCCGGGTAACACGTGAGCACCTCGAAGGCATTGCGCGCAGCCGGATCACGGTGGAATACGCTCTGAATGTCTTCTCGAATGCTGTCGAACATCACTTGTCACTCCGCTTGCTTATTTCTCCCCGCACGGCCTTCTGTGTCTCTGTGAGAACGCCGCGCAGGATGTTCATTTCCAGCTTGCTGATATTGGCTCGCCCATACAGACGACGCAGCCGGGACATCAAGTGCCGGGGCTTCTCCGGATCGAGGAAGCCGATTTCCACCAGAGTGCTCTCCAGGTGCTCGTAGTAACGCTCCAGCTCATCGACGGTCACCGGCTGGGCGTTGAGCATGGCGGTGGTTTCCACCTTTTCCACCTTGCTTGGCAGCCCTTCCAACTCCAGCCAGGCCATGCGCGCTTCGTAGACCAGTACCTGGACCGCGGCGGCCAGGTTCAGCGAGGAGAACTCCGGATTGGACGGGATATGCACGTGGTACTGGCAGCGCTGCAGCTCTTCGTTGGTCAGGCCGGCATATTCGCGACCGAACACCAGGGCGACTTCGCCCCCGGCCTGAGCCTGCTCTACCGAGGTCCTGCCGCACTCGCGCGGATCGAGCAGGGGCCAGGGAATTCGGCGATCACGAGCACTGGTGCCAACCACCAGACTGCACCCCACCAATGCATCTTCCAAGGTGGCGACCACCTGGGCAGCGTCAAGAATGTCGTCGGCACCGGAAGCACGGGCGCGCGCTTCGGGACTGGGAAAATCCAGGGGATCTACCAGCACCAGCTTCGACAGGCCCATGTTCTTCATGGCGCGAGCGGCACCACCGATATTGCCGGGATGGCTGGTATTGACCAGTACCACGCGAATGTTCTGCAGCAACGCTCTAGTCTCTCAGCGGAAGCTCTAAGGGAGCGGAATATTACCGGACGCCCCGACGCAACGCCACGAATCACGCAGCCTCCCCTGCCTGCTTCGAGCTTTTTCTGATATCATGTGCGGCTTTCTTCTTTAACGACCCAGGTGAACTCCCCATGCAGCCTATGCTGAATATCGCCCTGCGCGCCGCTCGCAGCGCCGGTGAACTGATTTTCCGCTCTATCGAGCGCCTGGACGTTATCTCCGTCAACGAGAAGGACGCCAAGGACTACGTCACCGAGGTCGATCGCGCCGCTGAGCTGTCCATCGTGCAGGCCCTGCGCAAGGCCTACCCGAACCACGGCATCCTCGGCGAGGAAGGCGGCCTGCTGGAAGGCAAGGGAGAAGGCGCCGACTACCTGTGGATCATCGATCCGCTGGATGGCACCACCAACTTCATCCGTGGCGTTCCGCACTTCGCCGTCAGCATCGCCTGCAAATACAAGGGTCGCCTGGAACACGCCGTAGTTCTGGATCCGGTTCGCCAGGAAGAGTTCACCGCCAGCCGCGGCCGTGGCGCCGCCCTCAACGGTCGCCGTCTGCGCGTCAGCCCGCGCAAGAGCCTGGAAGGCGCCCTGCTCGGCACCGGCTTCCCCTTCCGCGACAACCAGCTCGACAACCTCGACAGCTACCTGGGCATGTTCCGCAGCCTGGTCGGCCAGACCGCCGGCATCCGCCGCGCCGGCTCGGCCAGCCTGGACCTGGCCTATGTCGCGGCCGGCCGTTTCGACGCCTTCTGGGAATTCGGCCTGTCCGAGTGGGACATGGCAGCTGGCGCCCTGCTGGTTCAAGAAGCAGGCGGCCTGGTGAGCGACTTCACCGGCGGTCACGACTTCCTTGAAAAGGGTCACGTGGTAGCGGGCAACACCAAGTGCTTCAAGGCCGTGCTGACTGCCATCCAGCCGCACCTGCCGCCGTCGCTGAAGCGCTGATCGCGCTTCTCGCGACCACAAAAAACCCGGCCTTGGCCGGGTTTTTCGTTTTCTGGACGTTGCTTATTCCTGCACGCCCGCAACACCACCCTGAGGCTGGACAGCGCCCTGCTGACCAAGGATCAGCTGACCATCCTTGCTAACCGGGATCTGCCGGCCCGGATCGTGATCCATGCGCACCTGACCGACCTTGCCGTCGAGCTGGTACTTCACGTCATAGCCCACCAGCTTCTCGCTGGTATCGGTAACCGTTTTGCAGCGGGTTTCAGTGGTGGTGTAGGTGTCGCTTTCCTGCATGTGTTCCTGCACCTTGTTGCCGGCATAACCACCACCTACGGCACCTGCGACCGTGGCGATCTTCTTGCCGTTACCTCCACCAACCTGGTTACCCAGCAGACCACCCGCCACCGCACCCAGCACGGTACCGGCAATCTGATGCTGATCCTTGACCGGACGCTGGCGGGTCACCGCCACGTCATTGCAGACCTCGCGCGGGGTCTTCACGGTTTCATTGATCGGTTGGACAGCGAGCACTTCTGCATACTCCGGGCCGTTGTTACCTACCAGACTGTAGGTGGCCACGGCACCGCCGGCAGTCACGCCAACCGCACCCAAAACAGCACCGACGAGCATCGACTTGTTCACTTGAACCTCCTGACTCTTCCATCGCGGGCTTGCATGCCCTACTCCCTGCCTTGGATAGACGAAAAAACACCGAGTTCCCATGCCTATGGGAATATTCCGACAAATGGGACGTCAGTCTCACACATCAGAAACGACGAGGCCCGGCATTGCCGGGCCTCGCACATGGCGCTAGATCACCTCAGGGACGGTCGTCCACCTCGGCGGTATTCGCCGGCGGAATCAGGTCCTCGGAGGTCAGCTTCAGCCAGATCAGCACCGGGGCACTGATGTAGATGGAGGAGTAGGTACCCACCACCACACCGACCAACAGCGACAGAGCGAAGCCATGCAGACTGTCGCCGCCGAAGATCAGCAGAGCGAACAGCGCCAGAGCGGTCGACATCGAAGTCGCAATGGTCCGCAGCAGAGTCTGGGTGCAGGACACGTCGATGTTTTCGATCAAGTCCGCACGACGCAGCACACGGAAGTTCTCGCGGATACGGTCGAAGATGATGATGGTGTCGTTCAGCGAGTAGCCGATCATCGCCAGGACCGCCGCCAGGACGGTGAGGTCGAAGGGAATCTGGAAGAACGCCAGGATACCCAGGGTCACAACCACGTCGTGGACCAGCGAGGCAACTGCACCGACGCCGAACTTCCACTGGAAGCGGAAGGCCAGGTACAGCAGGATGCCGCCCAGGGCCAGCAGCATGGCCAGGCCACCCTGGTCACGCAGCTCCTCACCCACCTGCGGGCCAACGAACTCGACGCGCTTGAGTTCGAACTTGCTCTCGGCGTCGACCTTGCGCAGGGCTTCGGCGACCTTGTTGCCCAGTTGCGGGTCTTCGCCAGCCAGGCGTACCAGCACATCGGTGGAAGCGCCGAAGCTCTGCACCACGGCATCCGGATAGCCCACCTGACCCAGCTCCTGCTTGATCAGTTCGAGGTTCGCCGGTTTCTCGTAGGACAGCTCGATCAGGGTACCGCCAGTGAAGTCCAGGCCGAAGTTCAGACCCTTGGCGAACAGGCTGCCGATACCGATCAGGCTGATGATCACAGTAATGGCGAACGCAACGTTGCGTATCGCCATGAAACGGATGGTTGACTTGATCATGACAGGCCTCAAATCCACAGTTTCTTGAAGTTGCGGCCACCGAAGATCAGGTTGACCATGCCGCGGGTGAACATGATGGCGGTGAACATCGAGGTGATGATCCCGAGCGACATGGTCACGGCAAAGCCCTTGATCGGACCGGTGCCGAGGGCGAACAGGATGCCGCCCACCAGCAGGGTGGTGAGGTTACTGTCGACGATCGCGGTGTAGGCGCGATCGAAGCCTTCGTGAATCGCACGCTGAACCGACAGGCCATTGGCCAACTCCTCGCGAATCCGCGAGTAGATGAGCACGTTGGCGTCGACCGCCATACCCAGGGTCAGCACGATACCGGCGATACCCGGGAGGGTCAGGGTGGCCCCGATCACCGACATCAGGCCCACCAGCAGCACCAGGTTGAACGCCAGGGCGATGGTGGCCAGGAAGCCGAAGAAACGGTAGATGGCCATAATGAACAGCGACACGAAGACCATCGCCCACTCAGTGGATTCGATGCCCTTGATGATGTTCTCGGCGCCCAGGCTCGGACCGATGGTGCGTTCTTCGGCGAAGTACATCGGCGCAGCCAGGCCACCAGCGCGCAGCAGCAGGGCGAGTTCCGAGGACTCACCCTGGCCGTTCAGGCCGGTGATGCGGAACTGGCTGCCCAGCGGCGACTGGATGGTCGCCAGGCTGATGATCTTCTTCTCTTCCTTGAAGCTCTGCACCGCCACTTCTTTCTGGACGCCGTCGACGTCCTGAGTCACGTAGCGGGTAATCGGGCGCTGCTCGATGAAGATCACCGCCATGCTGCGACCCACGTTGTTGCGGGTGGCACGGCTCATCAGCTCGCCGCCGTGGCCATCGAGGCGGATGTTCACTTGCGGGCGACCGTTTTCGTCGTAGCTGGCCTGGGCGTCGGTCACCTGGTCACCGGTGATGATCAGGCTGCGCTCCAGCGGCACAGCCGGACGGCCCGGCTCACGGAATTCGAACGATTCGGTCGATGCCTTGCTGGCGGTAGCCTCGGCAGCCAGACGGAACTCCAGGTTGGCGGTCTTGCCGAGGATACGCTTGGCTTCGGCGGTGTCCTGCACGCCCGGCAGCTCGACCACGATGCGGTTGGCGCCCTGGCGCTGCACGATCGGCTCGGCCACACCCAGTTCGTTCACGCGGTTACGAACGGTGGTGAGGTTCTGCTTGATGGAGTATTCGCGGATCTCCGCCAGCTTGGCCTGGGTCAGGGCCAGTTGCAGGATCTGCTGATCACCACGCACGGAGGTGGTGATATCGAAGTCGTTGAAGCTCTTGCGGATCAGCGACTGAGCTTTGTCCAGGGATTCCTGGTCGGTGAAGCCGAGCTGGAAGCCGTTTTCCTGGGCCGGAAGGCTGCGGTAGCGGACACGCTCCTTGCGCAGCAGGGTACGAACTTCGCCTTCATAGATCTTCAGGCGCGCATCGACAGCCTTCTCCATGTCCACTTCCAGCAGGAAGTGCACACCACCAGAGAGGTCGAGACCCAGCTTCATCGGTGCGGCGCCGAGCTTGCGCAGCCAGTCCGGAGTGGTCGGGGCCAGGTTGAGTGCGACCACGTAGTCGTCACCAAGGGCCTTGCGCACCACATCCTTGGCCGGCAGCTGGTCACCCAGCTTGGTCAGACGGAGCAGGCCACCGGTTTGGCCGATGCTGGCGGATTTCAGTTCGATGCCGGCCTGCTTCAGCGCTTCGTTCGCCTTGTCCAGGTCCGATTGCTGGATCTTCAGCGCGGTACTGGTGCCGCTGATCTGGATCGCCGGATCGTCCGGATAGAGATTGGGTGCGGAATAGACCAGGCCGATCGCCAGCACCGCCAGGATCAGCAGATATTTCCACAGTGGGTACTTGTTGAGCATGACTCCGCCCGTTATGACGCGGGGCGCCTGTTGGCGCCCCGTCGGTGTTGATCCATGGATCCTTAGATGGCTTTCAGGGTGCCCTTCGGCAGGGTCGCCGCGATTGCCGCCTTCTGGAACTTCAGCTCTACGTTGTCGGACACTTCGACGACCACGAAGTCATCGGCGACCTTGGTGACCTTGCCGGCGATGCCGCCGGAGGTGACCACTTCGTCACCTTTCTGCAGGTTGCCGAGGAGGTTCTTGTGCTCCTTGGCGCGCTTGGCCTGGGGACGCCAGATCATCAGATAGAAGATGACCAGGAAACCGATCAGGAAAACCCACTCGAAGCCGGTACCGGCAGGGCCGGCAGCAGCCGGCGCAGCAGCGTCGGCGTAGGCGGCGGGAATCAGAAAGCTCATTTAGCACTCCTGTTGCGGAAATATGAAAAATCGACTCTGGAAAAATGCGGCTTTATCAGTCCAGGGGCGGAGTCGGTAGTCCGCGCTTGGCATAGAAGGCATCGACAAAGGCGGCCAATTTACCCTGTTGAATTGCCTCGCGCAAACCAGCCATCAGGCGCTGGTAATGCCGCAAGTTGTGGATTGTATTCAACATGCTGCCGAGCATTTCGCCGCATTTGTCCAGATGGTGCAGATAGGCGCGTGAGAAGTGTTTGCAGGTGTAACAGTCGCAGGTCGGGTCCAGCGTGGACTCGTCATGCTTATGCACCGAATTGCGGATTTTCAGTACGCCTGTGTCGATGAACAGGTGGCCATTTCGCGCGTTACGGGTCGGCATCACGCAGTCGAACATATCCACACCACGACGCACGCCTTCCACCAGGTCTTCCGGCTTGCCGACGCCCATCAGGTAGCGCGGCTTGTCCGCTGGCATCTGGCCGGGCAGGTAGTCCAGCACGCGAATCATCTCTTCCTTCGGCTCGCCCACGGAGAGACCACCGATGGCCAGACCATCGAAGCCGATCTCGCTGAGACCTTCCAGGGAGCGCATGCGCAGCTCCTCGTGCATGCCGCCCTGGACGATGCCAAAGAGCGCGGCGGTGCTTTCACCGTGGGCCACCTTGGAACGTTTGGCCCAACGCTGGGACAGTTCCATGGAGCGCTTGGCGACATCGAAGTCCGCCGGATAGGGCGTGCACTCGTCGAAGATCATCACGATGTCGGAACCCAGGTCGCGCTGGACCTGCATGGACTCTTCGGGCCCCATGAACACCTTGGCGCCGTCCACCGGAGAGGCGAAGGTCACGCCCTCTTCCTTGATCTTGCGCATGGCGCCCAGGCTGAACACCTGGAAGCCACCAGAGTCGGTGAGAATCGGGCCCTGCCACTGCATGAAGTCATGCAGGTCGCCATGGCGCTTGATCACCTCCATGCCCGGCCGCAGCCAGAGATGGAAGGTGTTGCCGAGGATGATCTGCGCACCGATGCCTTCGATATCGCGCGGCAGCATCCCCTTCACGGTGCCATAGGTTCCTACAGGCATGAAGGCGGGCGTCTCGACCACACCCCGGGGGAAGGTCAGCCGGCCGCGACGGGCCTTGCCGTCGGTGGCCAGCAACTCGAAGTTCATCCGGCAGGTGCGCGTCATGCTTGGTCCTCGGGTCCGCGCGGGGCGGGATTGCGGGTGATGAACATGGCATCACCGTAACTGAAGAATCGGTAGCCCTGCTCCACTGCGGCGGCGTATGCAGCCATGGTCTCCGGATAGCCGGCGAAGGCCGACACCAGCATCAGCAACGTGGACTCGGGCAGGTGAAAGTTGGTGACCAGGGCATCGACTACATGGAAGGGCCGGCCCGGGTACAGGAAAATGTCGGTGTCGCCGCTGAAGGCCTTGAGCTGGCCATCCCGCGCTGCGCTTTCCAGGGAACGCACACTGGTGGTGCCGACGGCAATGACTCGACCGCCACGAGCACGGCAGGCGGCCACGGCATCCACCACGTCCTGGCCCACTTCGAGCCATTCGTGGTGCATGTGGTGATCCTCGATGCGCTCTACCCGCACCGGCTGGAAAGTGCCGGCGCCGACATGCAGGGTGACGAAAGCACTCTCCACACCCTTGGCAGCGACAGCATCCAGCAGGGCCTGGTCGAAGTGCAGCCCGGCGGTGGGTGCTGCAACGGCGCCCGCGTGGCGGGCATAGACGGTCTGATAACGCTCGCGGTCGGCGTCTTCGTCGGGCCGGTCTATGTAGGGAGGCAGCGGCATATGCCCGACGCGCTCGAGCAGCGGCAGCACTTCCTCGGCGAACTTCAGTTCGAACAGGGCGTCATGCCGGGCAAGCATCTCGGCTTCGCCGCCGCCATCTATCAGCAGGGTCGAGCCCGGCTTGGGCGACTTGCTGGAGCGCACGTGCGCCAGTACGCGATGACTGTCCAGCACCCGTTCGACGAGTATTTCCAGCTTGCCGCCTGAGGCCTTCTGGCCAAACAGGCGCGCGGGAATCACTCGGGTGTTGTTGAACACCATCAGGTCGCCGGGGCGCAGGTACTCCAGCAGGTCGGCAAAATGGCGATGGCTCAGGGAACCGGTCTCGCCATCCAACACGAGAAGACGGCTGGCACGGCGCTCGGCCAGGGGATGACGGGCGATAAGAGCTTCAGGAAGCTCGAAGTGGAAGTCGGCTACGCGCATGGTGGGGGGTCGTATCGCAGGGGCGCAGATAGTACAGGAAATGCCCGTTCCTGACCACGAAGACGGATTGACCGGCCCAGAGCGCCTCCCTATACTGCGCCGCCATCGTGCCTCGGTGGCGGAATGGTAGACGCGGCGGATTCAAAATCCGTTTCTGGCGACAGAGTGAGAGTTCGAGTCTCTCCCGGGGCACCACGATATCTTCAAGCCTGACAAGGCTTCCTCCCGTATTTCCCTACCCGCCCCCAAGGCTATCTACCGCCTGTAAAGATTGGCCTAACGGGGATTGGCAATTCCTCAAAAACTACGTAGAGTTGGCCAACTGTGTTTGCATGGGTCGCTGTTGAATCGTGACCTGATGCGGTAGATCACCAGATCCGCTACATCCCGCTCGACTTCTCTTACCTCTTTGCAACCAGTTTCCAGCCCTTCTGCCGCGTCAGTGAACAGCAGGCTGTCATCAACTTCAGTTTCAAGGAAAAAGATATGTCGAATCGTCAAACCGGCACCGTCAAGTGGTTCAACGACGAGAAAGGTTTTGGTTTCATCACCCCGGAAAGCGGCCCGGATCTGTTCGTTCACTTCCGCGCTATCGAAGGCTCGGGCTTCCGTAGCCTGAAAGAAGGCCAGAAGGTTACCTTCGAAGCCGTACAAGGCCAGAAAGGCATGCAGGCTGACAAGGTTCAGGTAGTTAACTAATTACCTGAGCGTCGCCGAAAGCCCCTGATGGAAACATCAGGGGTTTTTTTATGCCCGCAGATCGACGAAACCTCCTACTCAAAGGCAACTACCGGATTCGCACGCGATACTTCATTGAAGTTCGCCTGCACCTGACGCGCTCAGGGAACGAAGCGCGTAATGCTCACTAACAGCTCCCTTCCCGTTCGACTGTTAGAATGGCGCGCCTTCCACACGCCAAGAGCCCGCAATGCCGAAACATCAGCTGCGCCCCCAGGGCGAATTCCCCACCGCCGGGCTGGTTCGCCGCTTCGCCGCGATCTTCTACGACTTCCTTCTCTGCGTCGCCCTGCTGATGGTGGTTACGCTGATCTACCAACAGGTAGTGCTGCGCCTCATCTACGGCGGCGAGCGACTGCGCCAGTTGGCCGACCAGGGCGCCCTCTCGGGCGATCCGCTGCTCTCCACGCTGCTGGTCTTCGCGCTGTTTGGCTTCTTCGCCAAGTTCTGGACCCACAACGGCCAGACCCTCGGCATGCAGGTCTGGGGCATCCGCGTACAGAACAAGGACGGCTCGGCCATCAGCCTGTGGCAAGCGCTGCTGCGTTTCGTGATCGCCATCGGCTCCTGGCTGGCGCTCGGCCTTGGCTTCTTCTGGAGCCTTTGGGACAAGCAGAAGCGCACCTGGCACGACATCTATTCCGAAACCCAGGTGGTCCGCATCCCCAAGGATGCACACAAAAAATGACCCACAAAAAAGCCGGCGAAAGCCGGCTTTTTCTTGCGTCGTTCAGGGATCAGCCCGCGCGTCTCAGCAACCAGACACCAGCCAGGGCGCAGACGCCTGCTGGCACCAGCACCGCGAACAGCGGCGAGAAGCCGAACACCAGGCTCGACGGCCCGAGCAAGTCCTGGCTAATGCGCACGACGAAGCCGATCACCACGCCAGTGAACACCCGCTGACCGAGGGTCACCGAACGCAGCGGACCAAAGATGAACGAAATCGCCATCAGCACCAGGGCGGCAGTCACCAGGGGCTGCAGAACCTTGGTCCAGAACGCCAGCCAGTAACGGCCGTTGTTCAGCCCCTGCTCCGCCAGATAGTGGGTGTAACGCCAGAGGCCGGAAATCGACAGCGCCTCGGGTTCCATGACTACGGTGCCGAGCAGCTCCGGCTTGAGCTCGACATCCCAGCGCTCGGTAACGCTATTGACCACTTCGGTGTGATCACCACGGAAATGGGTCGTGGTCACATCCTCCAGCTGCCAGTAGTCGCCTTGATACAGCGCGCGCTTGGCGAAACTGGCCGATTGCATGTGACGCTCACCATCGAAGTGGTAGCGGGTCACGCCATAGAGCACGCCGTTGGGTTGCACGGCGTTGATGTGGACGAACTCTTCACCCTGACGATGCCAGAGGCCGCGCTTGGAGCTCTGCGCATCCCCGCTGCCCTGGGCCAGGGAGCGATTGGCCTGGGCCAGGTTTTCGCTCCAGGGTGCGGCGTACTCGCCAATCAGCACACCCACCACCATCAGCACCAGCATGGGCTTCATCACCGCCCAGACGATGCGGCCAATGGATACGCCGGCGGCACGCATCACCGTCAGCTCGCTGCTGCTGGCGAGGGTGCCGAGACCGATCAGACTGCCGATCAGCGCCGCCATGGGCAGCATGTCGTAGACACGGCGCGGCAGGGTGAGGAAGACGTACCAGGCGGCAGCCAGCACGTCGTAGTCGCCGCCCACATCGCCCAGTTCGTCGATGAAGGCGAACAGCGCAGCGAGGCTGACGATGATCCCCAGCACCGCGAGGATGCCGAAGAACACGCTGGTGCCGATGTAACGATCCAACCTAACCATGGGCCACCTCACGGGCATCACGACGAGCCGCCCACTTCAGGCGCAGAGGCTCCCAGTACAACAACAACAGGCCGACGGAGAAGAACAGGCCGTGCACCCACCACAGGCCGACGGACATGGGGATACGCCCCTTGTCCAGCTGGCCACGCGCGGCGATCAGCAGGGCCAGATACGCCATATAAAGCAGGATCGCCGGCAGCAGCTTGAGGAAGCGGCCCTGGCGCGGATTGACCCTGGACAGCGGCACCGCGAGCAGGGTGACGACGAACACCAGCAACGGAATGGAGAGGCGCCACTGCAATTCGGATTGGTAGCGCGGGTCTTTGCTGCCGATCAGCTCGGACGTGGGCACCGCCTCGCGCTCGCCGATCTCGGAGCTGATTTCCGGCTTGGGCAGCAACACACCGTAGGTTTCGTACTGGATGATGCGGTAGTCCGCCTTGCCGGGATTGCCGTCGTAGCGGTAGCCATTCTTGAGGATCAGATAGCGGCTGCCGTCAGGCTGGATCTCCTGATGACCCTTCTCCGCCACCAGCACGCCAATGCCACGGTCCTTGCCGTCCTGCCGCGAAATGCGTTTCTCCGAGATGAACACACTGCCCAGCTCGCCACGGTCGGAGGACAGGGTTTCGGTGTAGGTCACCCGGCCACCCCCCTTGAGGGCCTGGAAGCGCCCAGGAACCAGGGTATCCAGCTCGGTCAGGGCGTCCTGCTCATTGAGAATGCGCGCCACCTGGGATACGCCCTGGGGCGCCAGGCCGAGGCTCAGCCAGGCCACCAGCAGCGCGACCAGCAATGCCGGCGCCAGGCTGTAGGCCATCAGGCGCTGCTGGCTCATGCCAGTTGCGCTCAGAACGGTCATTTCGCTTTCGAGGTAGAGCCGGCCATAGGCCAGCAGGAAACCGAGGAACAACCCGAGGGGAAGGATCAGCTGGAGGAAGCCGGGAATCCGGAATCCCATGATCAGGAACAGCACGCCGGGGTCCAGGGCTCCCTGTGCGGCCTGCGCCAGATACTTGATGAAACGGCCGCTCATGATGATCACCAGCAGCACGGCACTGACCGCGCTCAGGGTAACCAGAACCTCGCGGGAGAGATAACGGAAGACAATCAAACCAGACACTCCAGGGTTGTCAGGCTCAGGCGGCTACGCTCAAACTAGCCGCTTTATGGCCAGCCCGCCGTTCTGACGGGCCACTGAAAAAATAGCCGGCATTATCCTGCAATCCCGGCTCTTTGTCTTGGGGACACATGTCATGGAATTCCTTGTCAAAAGCGCCCGTCTGGAAACCCTGAAAACCGCCACGCTGGTCGTCGCCGTCGGCGAAGGACGCAAGCTCGGCGCGGCCGCCCAGGCCGTAGACGCTGCAGCTGGCGGTGCCATTACCACCCTGCTCAAGCGCGGCGACCTGGCCGGCAAAGTGGGCCAGACCCTGCTCCTGCACAGCCTCCCCAACCTCAAGGCCGAACGCGTGCTACTGGTGGGCAGCGGCAAGGAGCGCGAGCTCTCTGACCGCCAATTCCGCAAAATGATCGCCGCCGTGAACGGCGTGCTGAAAGGCCTCGGTGGCAGCGACGCCATCCTGGCCCTGTCCGAGCTCGCCGTGAAAGGCCGCGACGCTTATGGCAAGGCCCGCCTGATGGTGGAAACCCTGGCCGACGGCGCCTACGTCTTCGACCGCTTCAAGAGCCAGAAGGCCGATCCCAAGGCCCTGAAGAAAGTCACCCTGCTGGTGGAAAAGGCCGACCAGGCCGACGTCGAGCGCGGCAGCCTGCACGCCCAGGCAATCGCCAACGGCATGGCCTTTACCCGCGACCTCGGCAACCTCCCGCCGAACCTCTGCCACCCGAGCTTCATCGCCGAAGAAGCCAAGGCCATGGCCAAGGCGCACAAGAACCTCAAGGTCGAGGTGCTGGACGAGAAGAAACTCAAGGAACTGGGTGCCGGCGCCTTCCTCGCCGTGGCCCAGGGCAGCGAGCAGCCGCCGCGGATGATTGTGCTCAGCTACCAGGGCGGCAAGAAGGACGACAAACCCTTCGCGCTGGTCGGCAAGGGCATCACCTTCGACACCGGCGGCATCAGCATCAAGCCGGCTGCCGGCATGGACGAGATGAAGTACGACATGTGCGGCGCCGCCAGCGTGCTCGGCACCTTCCGCGCCGTGCTCGAGCTGCAGCTGCCGATCAACCTGGTGGGCCTGCTGGCCTGCGCCGAGAACATGCCCAGTGGTGGCGCCACCCGTCCGGGCGACATCGTCACCACCATGAGCGGCCAGACCGTCGAGATCCTCAACACAGACGCCGAAGGCCGCCTGGTCCTGTGCGACACCCTGACCTACGCCGAACGCTTCAAGCCCCAGGCTGTGATCGACATCGCCACCCTTACCGGCGCGTGCATCGTCGCCCTGGGCAGCAATACCTCGGGCCTGATGGGCAACAATGACGCGCTGGTGAAGCAGATCCTCAAGGCCGGTGAATACGCCGACGACCGCGCTTGGCAGCTGCCGCTGTTCGACGAGTATCAGGAGCAGCTGGACAGCCCCTTCGCCGACATCGCCAATATCGGCGGTCCGAAGGCAGGCACCATTACCGCCGGCTGCTTCCTGTCGCGCTTCGCCAAGAAGTTCCACTGGGCGCACCTGGACATCGCCGGCACCGCCTGGGTCAGCGGCGGCAAGGATAAAGGCGCCACTGGCCGTCCGGTGCCGCTGCTCACCCAGTACCTGCTGGACCGCATCAAGTGAGGATAGAGTTCTACGTACTCTCGTCGGCCAACCCGGCGGACCGCCTGCGCGCGGCCTGCCAGTTGGCCGCGAAGGGCTGGCGGCATGGGCTGCCAGTCCTGTTGCGCTGTACCGATGCCGCCCAGCGCGATGAGCTGAACGAGCTGCTCTGGCGGTTCCGTGCCGAAAGCTTCATCCCCCACAGCCTCATCGACGACGACGCCAACGCCCCGGTAGTGCTGGCCCTGGACGAAGCGCCGGCCACCCAGCAGGGTCTGCTGATCAACCTCGCCTCGACCATATCCCCCCACGTCGACCGTTTCAGCCGAGTCATCGAGATCGTCAACCAGGAACCTGCCCTGCTTGCCGCCTGCCGGGAGAATTTCCGCAGCTACCGGCAGCGGGGCTATGATCCGAAACGAGTCGAACTCTAGCCGTAGCCGTACCATGGATACCCCCAAGCTTCCCCCCAAGCCGGCACACTTGCTGGACGACCTCGAATCCATTCGAGCCTTGCTCGGCGACGAGCCCAATGGTGCCGAGCCTCCCCTGCTCACCGAGACCCTGGATGCCGACGGCATTCCACTCCTGTCCGAGATAGTCGAGCCCGCGCCCGTGCCTCCGGCCGTCATGGTGCCGCCAGCCCAGCCGATGCCCCTGTTCCAGGCGGCCCCGATCGCTCCGGCCACTGCCCCGGCTCAGCCAGTCGAGGCGGCGCCGGTGCCTGCGCCCACCCAGCCCATTGCGGATGCCATCCGCCAACGCATGACGCCGGCCGGCAACCCGGAACTGGCGCGCCTGGACAGCGAACTTCGCGCCGCCGCGCAGGTGATCCTGCAGGATGTGATCGACGATTTCGTGCCGCAGATCGAAGCCGAACTCAAACGCCGCCTCGAAGCCCGCCTGACCCGCCTGCTGCCGCCACGCCGGCAGTGATCCGGCGCGCCCGGTAACCACCGGGCGGCAACGGCAACGCGCGCCAATTCTTTCGAGGGGCCGTTGCCGTTATACTCTCCCGTTTTCCCGTTCAGACGCCTCTAGGGTCCCCGCCGAACCATGGACAAGACCTACCAGCCCCACGCCATCGAAACTTCCTGGTACCAGACCTGGGAGAAGAACAACTACTTCGCCCCGCAAGGTTCCGGCGAGCCCTACACCATCATGATCCCGCCGCCGAACGTGACCGGCAGCCTGCACATGGGGCATGGCTTCAACAACGCCATCATGGATGCCCTGATCCGCTTCCGCCGCATGCAGGGTCGCAACACCCTGTGGCAGCCGGGCACCGACCACGCCGGCATCGCCACCCAGATGGTGGTGGAGCGCCAGCTGTCCGCCCAGGGCGTCAGCCGCCATGACCTCGGCCGCGAGAAATTCCTCGAGAAAGTCTGGGAATGGAAGGAACAGTCCGGCGGCACCATCACCCGCCAGATCCGCCGCCTCGGCTCCTCCGTGGACTGGACGCGCGAACGCTTCACCATGGACGACGGCCTGTCCGACGCGGTCAAGGAAGCCTTCGTACGCCTGCATGAAGACGGCCTGATCTACCGCGGCAAGCGCCTGGTCAACTGGGACACCAAGTTCCACACCGCCATCTCCGACCTCGAAGTGGAAAACCACGACGAGAAAGGCAGCCTGTGGAACCTGCGCTACCCGCTGGCCGACGGCCACAAGACAGCCGACGGCAAGGATTACCTGATCGTCGCCACCACCCGCCCGGAAACCATGCTGGGCGACAGCGCCGTTGCCGTGCACCCGGAAGACGAGCGCTACAAGAACCTGATCGGCACCTTCGTCGAGCTGCCCCTGGTGGGCCGCCGCATTCCGATCATCGCGGACGAGTACTGCGACCCCGAGTTCGGCACCGGCTGCGTGAAGATCACCCCGGCCCACGACTTCAACGACTATGAAGTCGGCAAGCGCCACGACCTGCCGCTGATCAACATCTTCGACAAGAACGCTGCCGTGCTCGCCACCGCCCAGGTGTTCAACCTCGACGGAAGCGTCAACGACCAGCTCGACGGCAGCCTGCCCGCGCAATACGCCGGCCTGGACCGCTTCGAAGCGCGCAAACAGATCGTCGCCGCCTTCGAACAACTCGGCCTGCTCGAGAAGATCGAAGACCACGCGCTGAAAGTGCCCAAGGGCGACCGCTCCGGCACCGTCATCGAGCCATGGCTGACCGATCAGTGGTACGTCTCCACCAAGCCGCTGGCGGAACCTGCCATCGCCGCCGTGGAAGACGGCCGCATCCAGTTCGTGCCCAAACAGTACGAGAACATGTACTTCTCCTGGATGCGTGACATCCAGGACTGGTGCATCAGCCGCCAGCTCTGGTGGGGCCATCGCATTCCGGCCTGGTACGACGAAGCCGGCAATGTCTACGTCGGTCGCGACGAAGCCGAAGTGCGCGCCAAGCACAAGCTGGGCGACATCGCCCTGCGCCAGGACGAAGACGTGCTGGACACCTGGTTCAGCTCGGGCCTGTGGACCTTCTCCACCCTGGGCTGGCCGGAACAGACCGAGTTCCTCAAGACCTTCCACCCCACCGATGTGCTGGTCACCGGCTTCGACATCATTTTCTTCTGGGTCGCCCGCATGATCATGCTGACCATGCACCTGGTGAAGAACGAGGACGGCACCCCGCAGGTTCCGTTCAAGACCGTCTACGTCCACGGCCTGGTGCGCGACTCCCAGGGCCACAAGATGTCCAAGTCCAAGGGCAACGTCCTGGACCCGCTGGACATCGTCGACGGCATCGACCTGGACACCCTGCTGGAAAAACGCACCAGCGGCATGATGCAGCCCAAGCTCGCCGAGAAGATCGCCAAGCAGACCAAGGCCGAGTTCCCCGAAGGCATCAACAGCTACGGCACCGACGCCTTGCGCTTCACCTTCCTCTCGCTGGCGTCCACCGGCCGTGACGTGAAGTTCGACATGGGCCGCGTCGAGGGCTACCGCAACTTCTGCAACAAGCTGTGGAACGCCGCCAACTTCGTCATCGAGAACACCGATGGCCAGGACACCGGCGTCAATGACGAACCGGTCGAACTGTCCTCGGTCGACCGCTGGATCATCTCCGCCCTGCAACGCACCGAAGCCGAAGTCACCCGTCATCTGGACGGCTTCCGCTTCGACCTGGCCGCCCAGACCCTCTACGAGTTCGTCTGGGACCAGTACTGCGCCTGGTACCTGGAACTGGTCAAGCCGGTGCTGTGGGACGAGAACGCCCCCATCGAGCGCCAGCGCGGCACCCGCCGCACCCTTATCCGTGTACTGGAAGTGGCCCTGCGCCTGGCACACCCGTTCATGCCCTTCATCACCGAAGAGATCTGGCAGCGCATCAAGGGCCAGGCCGGCAAGAGCGGCGACACCCTGATGCTCGAGCCCTGGCCGGTTGCGGTGGAAGAGCGCATCGACGCTGCCGCCGAAGGCGACATCGAGTGGGTCAAGGCGCTGATGCTCGGCGTGCGGCAGATTCGTGGCGAGATGAACATCTCCATGGCCAAGCGCATCGACATCATCCTCGCCAACGCCAACGACGAAGACCGTCGCCGGCTGGCCGACAACGAACCGCTGCTGAAGAAGCTGGCCAAGCTGGAGACCATTCGCGTCCTGGCCGCTGGTGAAGAAGCACCGATGTCCGCCACCGCCCTGGTTGGCGACATGCAGGTGCTGGTGCCCATGGCCGGCCTGATCGACAAGGACGCGGAACTGGCCCGCCTGGACAAGGAAATCCAGCGTCTGGACGGCGAAGTGAAACGTGTTGGCGGCAAACTTGGCAACGAAGGTTTCGTTGCCAAGGCACCGGCCGAGGTGATCGACAAGGAGCGCGCCAAGCTGGCCGAAGCCGAACAGGCCCTGGCCAACCTGACCGAACAGCGCGCGAGAATCGCCAGCCTGTAACCCCCAACGAGGCCCGCAATTGCGGGCCTCGTTCTATCTGCTGAAGGACAGTCCATGGAAACCAGCAAGACCAAGACCAGCTTCTACCGTCGCCTCTACGTCGCCTGGCTGATCGACAGCGGCACCGCTGTCAGCGTGCCGGCCATCATGGACGCCACCGGCATGCCCCGGCGCACCGCACAGGACACTCTGCTGGCCCTGGGCGAGCTGGATATCGATTGCCATTTCGAGCAGCAGTCCGGCGAGCGCAATAACGCCGGGCACTACGTGATCCGCGACTGGGGTGCCATCGACAAGCACTGGATCGCCGCTAACCTGCAACAGATCAAGGCCGTTCTGAACTACCCCTGACAGACTGCCGCTCCCCGCCAAGGAACCTCCGGGAGTACTGCTTGAACCACGAATTGCTCTTGGTGCTGGCCCTGCTGTTCGCCGCCATCACCCTGTTCGTAATCAACAAGCCACGCATGGACGTGGTCGCCCTGCTGGTCATCGTCGCCCTGCCGCTGACCGGCATTCTCGATATCAGTCATACCCTGGCCGGCTTCAGTGACCCCAGCGTGGTACTGATCGCCGCCCTCTTCGTCATCGGTGACGGCCTGGTCCGTACCGGCATCGCCTATCGCCTCGGCGACTGGCTGGTGGCCCGCGCCGGCAGCAGTGAAACGCGCCTGCTGGTGCTGTTGATGCTGGCCGCCGCTGGCCTCGGCTCGGTGATGAGTTCCACCGGCGTGGTCGCCATCTTCATTCCCGTCGCCCTCGGCGTCGCCGCACGGCTGAAGATCGCCCCGGCGCGGCTGATGATGCCGCTCGCCTTTGCCGGCCTGATCAGCGGCATGCTCACCCTCGTCGCCACCGCCCCCAACCTGGTGGTGCACAGCGAACTGCGCCGCGCCGGCCTGGACGGCTTCGGCTTCTTCAGCCTGACCCCGGTGGGGCTGGCGGTATTGGCGCTGGGTGTCTTCTACATGTTGCTCACTCGGCACTGGTTGACCCCCAGGGGCAGCGACCAGGCCGACGCCGTACCACGCCTGACCCTCACCGACCTGGCCACGGCCTACTCGCTCAACGAACGGGAACGGCGCCTCAAGGTGCGCGCCGACTCGCCTCTGGCGCGCCAGGCCCTCAACGAACTGGAACTGCGCAAGCAGTACGGCATCAACGTAATTGCCGTCGAGCGCCAGCGTCGTTTTCGCACCCTCCTGCTGATGGCTACCGGCGACACCCTGCTGGAACCCGGCGACGTACTCCTGGTAGACCTCGCCAGCCCCACCATCGGCCTGCTCGGCGCCTACCAGGAACTGGGCCTGGAACCCCTGCCGCTGCCCTCCTCCTACTACAGCCTGCATGCCCACTCGCTGGGGTTGGCCGAAGTGGCGTTGCCGCCGGAGTCGAAGCTGCCGGGCAAGACCATCCAGGAGCTGGGTTTCCGCTCCCGCCACAAACTCAATGTGGTAGGCCTGCGCCGACATGGAGAGGCGCTGGACGGCGTGCTGGTTGACGAAAAACTGAAGGCCTCCGACATGCTGCTGGTGGCCGGCGAATGGAAGGCCATCCACCAGTTGCAGGGGCAAAGTCGCGACTTCCTGGTGCTGAGCCTGCCCGCCGAAGTGGATGAAGTGGCCCCCACCGCACGCAAGGCGCCCTACGCGCTGCTCAGTCTGGCAGTGATGATCTTCCTGATGGTCAGCGGCCTGGTCCCCAACGTGATGGCCGCGCTGATCGGCTGCCTGCTCATGGGCGCCTTCCGCTGCATCGACCTGGACAGCGCCTACCGCGCCATTCACTGGCCAACCCTGATCCTGATCGTTGGCATGCTGCCCTTCGCCCAGGCCCTGCAACAGACCGGCGGCATCGACCTGGCGGTGAAGGGGCTGGTCGCCCTGCTCGGCAATGCCGGTCCCTACGCCATGCTCGCCTGCCTGTTCATCGTCACGGCGTTGATCGGCCTGTTCATTTCCAATACGGCCACCGCCGTGCTCATGGCCCCGGTGGCCATCGCCACCGCCCAGCAATTGGGAATGTCGCCCTACCCCTTCGCGATGATCGTCGCCCTGGCAGCCTCGGCGGCTTTCATGACGCCCATTTCATCCCCCGTGAACACCCTGGTGCTGGGCCCCGGCCAGTACCGCTTCGGTGACTTCGTGAAGGTGGGGGTGCCCTTCACCATCCTGGTGATGATCGTCAGCGTGTTCCTGGTGCCGCTGGTGTTCCCGCTCTGAGCTTCAATGAAAGGGACACCGCCGGAGCCCCCTCATGCACAAGTACCGCCGCCTGCTGCTGGTAGCCCTGTTTCTCGGCCTGCTGCTGGCGGCCTTCCAGTTCAGCGGGCTGCGCGAACACCTGAGCCTCCAATATCTCCGTGACATCCTGCTGGCCCACAAGGGCTGGGGCCTGGCGCTTTTCGCCCTACTGTTCGCCCTGGGCAACCTGATCCAGATCCCCGGCTGGATCTTCCTCGCCGCCGCCGTGCTGGCACTGGGGCGCTTCTGGGGCGGCCTGGCCACCTATCTGGCGGCGACCTTCTCCTGCTGCTCCACCTTCGTGCTGATACGGATGCTGGGTGGCAGTGCCCTGCGCGAGCTGGATAGCCGGCTGGCACAGCGCATCCTCGCCCACCTCGACGAGCGTCCGGTGGCAGTCATCACACTGTTGCGGGTGCTGTTCCAGACGGTGCCCGCGCTCAATTACGCCCTCAGCCTCAGCGGCGTGCGCTTTCGTCATTACCTGACCGGAACCCTGCTCGGGCTTCCACTGCCCATTGCCGTCTACTGCCTGTTCTTCGATTACCTGGGCCACGCGCTTCACCTCTCCTGACGCGAGGTCCTCGCCTGTGGGAAAATTCCGCGCTTCCTCCTGCCGACACTGCCACCATGCCGCAACCGCCCAAGCGCCCACGCCCCGCCACCGCCAAGCCACCCGCCGCCAAAGGCCAGTTGCACCCGCGCAACCGCCACCAGGGCCGCTATGACTTTCCCAAGCTGATCCAGGGCAGCCCGGAGCTGGCGCGCTTCGTCATCACCAACCCCTACGGCAAGGAAAGCATCGACTTCGCCGACCCGGAGGCGGTCAAGGTCTTCAACCGGGCGCTGCTGCGGCAGTTCTACGGCATCCGCCACTGGGACATCCCCGCCGGCTACCTCTGCCCGCCCATACCGGGTCGCGCTGACTATCTGCACGGTCTGGCCGACCTGCTGGCTGCGGATAACGGTGGGCAGGTTCCCCACGGCAAGGGCATCCAGGCGCTGGACATCGGCGTCGGCGCCAACTGCATCTACCCGCTGATCGGCCACAGTGAATACGGCTGGCACTTCACCGGTGCCGATATCGACGGCACGGCCCTGGGCTCGGCCCGCGCCATCGTCCAGTCCAACCAGCTGGACAGCGTCATCGACCTGCGCCAGCAGGCCCAGCCGAAAAACATCTTCAAGGGCCTGATCGCACCGGGCGAGCGCTTCGATCTGACGCTGTGCAACCCGCCCTTCCACAGCTCGCTGGACGAAGCCACCCGTGGCAGCCAGCGCAAGTGGAAGAACCTCGGCAAGCTCGACCCCAAGCGCAAGCTACCGGTGCTGAACTTCGGCGGCCAGGGCGCTGAACTCTGGTGCGAGGGTGGCGAAGCCGGCTTCCTGCAACGGATGGTCGATGAGAGCGTGCAGTTCAAGGAGCAGGTGCTGTGGTTCAGCAGCCTGGTGTCCAAAGGCGGCAACCTGCCCGGCATGGAAGCCCGCCTGCGGCGCAGCGACGCCGTGGAAATCCGCGTACTGGAAATGGCCCAGGGCCAGAAGCAGAGCCGCTTCGTCGCCTGGACCTTCCTCGATGCCGCACAGCGCGAAGCCTGGCGCAAGGAACGCTGGGCCTGATCGCCCTCACCCCAGCCCTCTCCCGCAAGCGGGAGAGGGGGCTGCCCGTGTCACCTGTGGGAGCGATTTCAATCGCGAATGAATTCGCTCCCACAGTGATCGCCCGATCTACGCCCGAACCGCGAAGCAGGCATCCAGCCGGCTGTAGCCCATGCCCACGCCCTTGTGCACTTTGAGCTGCACCGGGATGCGCTCTTTCAGGGCTTCCACGTGGCTGATCACGCCGATCATCTTGCCGCTGGCGTTCAGTGCATCCAGGGCGTCGAGTGCGACTTCCAGGGTTTCACCGTCGAGGGTGCCGAAGCCTTCATCGAGGAACAGCGAGTCGATGCTGGTCTTGTGACTGACCAGATCGGACAGCGCCAGTGCCAGCGCCAGGCTGACCAGGAAGCTCTCGCCACCGGACAGGGTCTTGCAGTCGCGGACGACGTCGGCCTGCCAGGTGTCCATTACTTCCAGTTCCAGCTCGCCGCCCTGGCGCCGCGCCAGTTGGTAGCGGCCGTGGAGGCGTTGCAATTGCAGGTTGGCGAGGTGCACCAGGTGATCCAGGGTCAGGCCCTGGGCGAACTTGCGGTACTTGGCTCCGTCGGCCGAGCCGACTAGGCCATTGAAGCGTTGCCAGAGGTCGTACTCGGTTTCCTGCCGGGCGATCTCGGCGAACAGTGCCTGCTGGCTCTGTCGACGCTGCTCGTCGCCGGAAAGTTGGGCACGGATTTCTCCCTGGCGCTGGCTCAACCCACGCATCCGTTCGGTCAGGGACTGCCATTCCGCCTCCAGCCGTTCGCGGTCCAGCTCGCTCTGGGGCGTTGCCTGCAGGCGCCCTACCAGGCCCCGGGCATCGGCCAGCAAGGCGTTGGCATCCCCCAGCTCGCGGTTCAGGCGCTGATGCAACACCAGCAGGGCGTCGCGCTCGGTATCGTCCAGCAATGCGGCCAGGAAGGCCGCCTCGTCGGCAAAGGGGCTGGATGCCAGGCCCTGGCGCCAGGCATCCAGTTGCAGGTGCAGCTGATGCCGGGCTTCCTGGACCCGCTGATCCTGGCTGCGCTCAGTGCCCTTGAGTTGGTTGAGCCGCTGTTGCGCCGCCTCCAGTTCGGTTTCCACAGCGGCAAGCGCCGCTTGGGGATCGTTCACCGGCGCCAGGGGCGCCTGCCCGGTGTGACCGGACGCCTGCCAGCGCCCCTGCCACAGGCGGGCCTGTTCGCGAGCTGTCTCCAGTGCGTGCTGCTGGTCACGCAGCTGGCCGTCCAGTTGCTGGCTGGCCGCCTGGTCCTGTTGCCATTGCAGCCATTCAGCCTCGCGCTCGGCCAGCCAGGCATCTCCGGCCTCCGGCAGGCTGTAGCCCAGGGGCGCGAGACCGGCGGCCAACTGATCGCGAGCCTCGCGCTGCTGGGCGCCCAGCTGTTCCAGACGCTGGAGGGTGGCCTGCTCCTGCTGGCGCAGGCCCTGTTGATCCTTTTCCAGCAACGCAAGCTGGCTGGTGCAGTCATGCAGTGCCTTGTCGCGCTGCAGGCGCAGATCACGGGCCGAGGCCAAGGTGGATTTGGACGCATCCAGTTGAGACAGGCGGTCCTGCAGCGCCTGCAGCCGTTCGCTATGGCCCAGCAGCTCGGCCTGCAAGGTGGCCAGATCGGGTAATTGCAGCTCCAGCGCCTGGCACAACTCGCGCCAGCGCTCCACGAACTCGCGCTGTTCCGTCTCGCCACCTTGCAGCGCCTCGTTGAGCTGCGTGACCTGTGCGTCCAGCGTGGCCAGACGGCTGCTCAGGGTTTCGCCCTGCTGGCGAACTTCGTCCTGGGCAGCTTTGCAATCCAGCAGCCCCTGCTGGGTGGCCGACAGGTTGAGCGCCTGGTATTCGGCGATGGCCGGGTGTTCGTGGGAGCCGCACAGCGGACAGGCTTCGCCGGGCTGCAGGGCCGAGCGATAGGCCTCCAGCTGCTGGATTCGCTGCTCCTGTTCAAGGAGCTTTTCCTTGTCGGCAATCTGCTGCTTGAGCTCGGCGAAGCGACGCCGCAAGCCTTCGCGCTGTTCACTCAAGGCCTTCTGCTCATCCTGCAAGGGCAGCAACTGCTCACGGGCTCGCGACTGGCGCTCGGCCAGTTGCCGTCGCTGCTGGGAGAGCTGCTCCAGGCGCTCAAGCTGACGGCCACGCTCCAGCAATTGCTGCCACTGGCTGCGCAGGGCGGCATCGTCCTGCCCGCCGAGCAGGGCATCGAGTCGGCCCTGTGCTTCAGTCTCCGCGTGTTGGGCCTGTCCCTGTTCAGTCCGGGCGCTTTCCAAGGTGGTACGGGCCAGATCGAGGCGAGCCGACAGTTCACTGGCCTGGCGCGTCAGGCCGACCTGGACACCTCGCTGTTCGGCCAGCTCAGCCTCGCGTCGGGCCAAGGCTCCGAATTCGGCCTTCCAAGCCCCCAGGTGCTCGCCCAGCCGTACCCGCTGGGGTTGTTCAGCCAGACGCTTCTCCAGGGCTTCTCGCTCGATCTGGAGGCTTCCAAGGGCAGTTTGCCGGGTCTGCACCCACTGACCGCCCAGCTGCGCACCCTGCCAGAGCTGGTCGAGGATGCGCTCAGCCAGGCCCTGCAGGTCGTGGCGGGTGACCCGCAGCTCGCTTTCATCCTGATTCAACTGCTGCTGGGCCCGCTGCCAGTCGCGGTGCAGCGGCAACAGTTTGCTGGCCGGCTCGCTGGCGGCGAGGCGGGCCAGCTGCGGCTGCGCCTGTTCCAGCGCGGCGCGGGCAGCGACGCCCTGCTGCTCGGCGGTCTGCTGGCGGGCCAGCGCCTTGTCCAGCTCGTCGCGCCACTGGCGCTGGCGCTGCAGGTCAGCCTGGCGAACCTGCAACTGCTGCTCTTCGCCCGCGAGGGTTTCGGACTCCTGCTGCAGCGCCGCACGAGCCTCCTCGTTGAGCAGTTCAACGCCTTCGGCACGGGCGCGCAGTTGATCCAGCCCGGCCTTCACTTCACGGGTCCGCTCGAACACGCGCTGGGAAATGCGCCCGTAGATTTCAGTGCCGGTCAGCTCTTCCAGCAATTCCGCGCGCTGATTGGCGCTGGCTTCGAGGAAGGCGGCAAAACCGCCCTGGGCCAGCAGCATCGATTTGGTGAAGCGCTCGAAATCAAGACCGGTCAGGCTTTCAGTCAGCTTGAGCTTGTCGTTGATCTTGTCGGTGAGAATTTCCCCATCCTGCACCCGCGCCAGCTCCACCCTGGGCGGCTGCAGGCCGCCATCTGCCTTGTCGCGGGCGCGGCGCTGGCTCCAGAAGGCGCGATAGGCCACGCCCTTTACCTCGAACTCCACTTCGGCCAGGCAATCGGCGGTGTGGCGGGTCATCAGCTCGTTGATGCTGGCCGAGACCGTGCCCATGCGCGGTGTACGGTGGTAAAGCGCCAGGCAGATGGCATCCAGCAGGGTGGTCTTGCCGGCACCGGTGGGGCCGGTGATGGCGAACAGGCCGTTGCCGGCGAAGGGTTCGCCGGTGAAATCGATCTTCCACTCTCCCTTCAGCGAGTTGAGGTTCTTCAGGCGCAGGCTGAGAATTTTCATGCCTGTTCCTCCCGCAGCCCGGCCAGCACTTCACGGTGCAGCCCCAGCAGGTTGCCGCGCAGGGCGTCGTCCAGCTCCTCGCTCTCCAGCCGCTTGTCGAAGACTTCCTCCGGGTTCAGCTCATCGAGGGTCTCCCGTCCCTCGCGCACGAGGCCCGGCTGGGCATTGCCGCGCTCACGGCGGATGCGCAGCACTTCCACCGGCAGGTCTTCGCAAAGGGACGCCAGGCGCGCCTGCAAGTCGTTGAGGTAATCGTCGGCACTGACCATCACTTCCAGCCACACCGGGCGCTCCGGCGTCCCCTCGCGGGAGACCTCGGCCAGTTGCGCGGGCAGATCCGCCAGGGCGCCGCGCAGGGAATGCAGGGCCTGGAAACGCGGCACCGGTAGCGCTTCCACCTTGTGCAGGCCGATGCTGTCCAGCTCCACCAGCAGCACCTCCTTCTGCTGCCGCGCTTCGTCGAACGACAGCGGAATGGGCGAGCCGCTGTAGCGGATGTGTTCCAGGCCACCAACCTTCTGCGGCCTGTGGATATGTCCGAGGGCGATGTAGTCCGCCGCCGGGAAGGCGCTGGTGGGGAAAGCCTCCAGGGCACCGACGTAGATCTCCCGCACCGACTCGCTGGCGCTGGCGCCCACGGTGGTCAGATGGCCGGTGGCGACGATGGGCAGGCCGCCGCCCAGCTCGACGCGGCGCTGCTCGGCCAGGGCGAAGAGCTGCTGGTAGTGATCCTGGATGGCCTGCTGCAGGGACAGCTGCTTGTCCGCCGCACTCTGCCCGGCCTGGCTTTGCAGCACATCGCGCGGACGGATGAAGGGAATGGCGCAGAGGATTGCACCCGGTTCGCCAGAGCGGCGTTTCAGCACCAGCACCTGCTCGTCCAGCTCGGTGCCCACGGCCGGCACCACGCGGGTATCCAGTTGCGCCAGCAGGGTACGGCTTTCGCCGAGCATGGCCACCGAATCATGGTTGCCGCCGAGCACCACCAGGCTGGCGCCGGCGTCGCGCAGTTCGACGATGAACTGGTTGTACTGCTCGCGGGCGTAGCTGGGCGGCGCGCCGGTATCGAAGATGTCTCCGGCGATCAGCACCGCGTCCACCTGGCGTTCGCGCACCTGTTCGATCAGCCAGCGGCAGAAGGCCTGGTGCTCGGCCTGGCGGGTCTTGCCCATGAAGTGCTGGCCCAGGTGCCAGTCGGAGGTGTGGAGGATGCGCATCGTGGATCACTGTGGCGGAACGGAAATGCCGGCAACCCTGTCATTTCCTTGGCAGCCTGGCAACCGCCGAGCCGCTATCCTTCCCAGCATTCGCTGCAGACAAGGACCGACATGCAACGCATCTTCCGTGACCTCAAGATCATGATCCTGGCCAACCTCTGGTTGATCCCGGTGATGGCGGCGCTGGTGGGCGCCCTCTTCTACTTCGTCGCCCCGCCGCCGCCCATGCACGTGCGGCTGGCCACCGGCGGTCCTTCGGGCGGTTACAACGCCTTTGGCGAAAAGCTCAAGGAAGAGCTGGCCAAGCAAGGGTTCGAGTTGGAACTGGTGCGCAGCAGCGGCTCGCTGGACAACCTGGCCAAGCTACAGAGCGGCGAGGTGGAGATGGCCCTGGTGCAGAGCGGCCAGGAGCTGACCCTGAGCGCGCAGGAGCGCGAGCACCTGCACGGTCTTGGCGTGATGTACCAGGAGCCGCTCTGGCTGTTCAAACGCAAGGAGCTGGAAATCGACAGCATGGCCGACCTGCTGCAAATGCGCGTCGCCATCGGCGCCGCGAACAGCGGCACACGCTCGGTCAGCGACGCAGTGCTCGCCGCCAACCAGATCAGTACTGAGCGCTACCCGCAGCAGTGGCAGGCCATCAGCGGCAGCCCGGCGGCCAACGCCCTGCTGACTGGCGAACTGGACGCCGGCTTCTTCCTCGGCCCGGCGGAAAGCACCGTAGTGCAGCGCCTGGCGGCCAGCCCCGAGCTGGACCTGGTGAGCCTGCGCCGCAGCGCTGCCTACCGTGCGCGCCTGCCCTACCTGACCAAGCTGGAGGTGGGCGAAGGTGTGCTGAACCTTGCCAGCAACAGTCCCTCACGAGATATGCGCACCCTGGCGCCGGTGGCCACCCTGGTGGTGAACGACGAATTCCATCCTTCGCTTACCCCGCTGATCCTCGAAGCGGCGCGCGAGGTGATGAAGAACGGCACCCTGCTCGACCCGCCTGGCGCCTACCCCAGCCCCAAACCGCAGACGCTCTCCCCCCTGAGCGAAGCCAATTACTACTACGACAAGGGCCTGCCGATCCTGCAGCGCTACCTGCCCTTCCGCATCGCCTCCCTGGCCGACCGCTACATCATCCTGCTGATCCCGCTGATCGTGATCATGATCCCGCTGTCCAAGGCCATCGGCCCCATCTACCGCTGGCGCATCCGCGCGCGCATCTACCGCTGGTACAAGTACCTGCGCGAGATCGACCGCAAGCTGGACGCCAGCACGCCGCCGGAACAGCTCGCCGCCCAGATCGACGAACTGGAGACACTGGAGCGACGCCTGGCCAAGGTGGAAGTGCCGCTGTCCTACTCCAACGAGTTGTACGACCTGCATGTGCACCTGCGCTATGTGATCGAACGGCTGCAAGCTGTGCAGAGACGGCAGGCAGCGGAAGAACAGGTCGGGTAAACTGGCGAACTTTTTCCACCCGGCGTGTCCTCGCGCCGGATGTGCCCCTGAGAGCGAAGATCCATGCCCATCCGCCACTGCATCGTTCACTTCATCGACAAGAAGCCCGACGGCAGCGCCGCCGTGCTGCATGCCCGGGACAGCGCATTGGCCGAGTCCCAGGCCATGGAAAACCTCCTGGCCGACCTCAATGAGAGCTACAACGCCAAGCAGGGCAAGGCCTGGGGATTCTTCCACGATGAATCCGGCGCCTATCCCTTCAGCGGTTGGCTGAAGGAGTACCAGGACGGCGCCCGCGACTTCACCGCCTTCAGCCGCCAGGCTGTGGAGCACCTGCAGAAGCTGATGGAGGAATCCAACCTCTCCACCGGCGGCCACGTGCTCTTCGCCCACTACCAGCAAGGCATGACCGACTACCTGGCCATCGCCCTGCTCCACCACAGCGAAGGCGTGGCGGTGACCGACTCCCTGGAAGTGACGCCGGCCAAGCACCTGGACCTGGGCCAGCTGCACCTGGCGGCCCGCATCAACATGTCCGAGTGGCAGAACAACCAGCAGTCGAAGCAGTACATCTCGTTCATCAAGGGCAAGAACGGCAAGAAGGTGTCGGACTACTTCCGCGACTTCATCGGCTGCCAGGAAGGCGTCGACCCGCCGAGCGAAACCCGCACCCTGCTCAAGGCCTTCAGCGACTTCGTGGAAAGCGAGGACCTGGCCGAGGAGCAGGCCCGCGAGAAGACCAAGACCCTGGTGGACTACGCCACCACCCAGGCCAAGATGGGCGAGCCGATCACCCTCGACGAGCTGTCCGGCCTGATCGACGAAGACCGCCCGCGCGCCTTCTACGAGCACATCCGCAACAAGGACTACGGCCTGTCCCCGGAGATTCCGCCGGACAAGCGCACCCTCAGCCAGTTCCAGCGCTTCACCGGCCGCGCCGAAGGCCTGTCGATCAGCTTCGAAGCGCACCTGCTGGGCTCGAAGATCGAGTACGACGAGGGCCGCGACATGCTGATCATCCGCCAGCTGCCGACGCAGCTGAAGGATCAGCTGAAGCGGCGCAAGGATTGATAACGACGAAGCCCGGCATATGCCGGGCTTCGTTTTTGGGTGCTCACAAACCGGGACTACGTCATCCGTAGGGTGGGCTTCAGCCCACCTGGGCGGAAGCCTTGTAGGGGCGAATTCATTCGCCAAGGGCAGCGCAGCTGCCCCCTGGGGATTCGAAGGGCAGACCTGCGGCCTGCTTGGCGAATGAATTCGCCCCTACAGAAGAGCGGTTTTCCCCGGCTCAGCGAGCCTCGATACGGAATCCCAGCCGCGGTACGTGCACATGCACCAGGCCTGCGCGTTCATCTTCGCGACGCAGGATGATTTCCTCGCGGCCGGCGAACAGCAGCTCACCCTCCACCGGATCGACCCCATAGTCGGTAGCTGCCACCAGCACGTTCTGGCCGCGGGTGAAGCCATTGGGGTCGACGAAATCTTCGTTGGGCAATGCAGCCGGAGTGGCGCTGCGGGCGATTTCAATCGCTTCTGCGGCAGACAACGGACTGCATGCCCCCTCGCCGAACCCCAGCACGCGGCCGTACCAGGCCGCCACTTCCGGGTAGTCATCCACCAGCGGCGCGGTCACCGGCGTGGCTTTGAGGAACCACAGGCAGTGGGCCAGGGAGAAATCGGCCACCGAGGGTTCACCGAAAAGGAAGTCGCCTTCGCTGCGTTCCAGTTGTTGCTGCAGCCGTCCCATCAGCACCGGCCAGTTGCTGCGGGCCTGATCCGCCGGTAGGCGAGTGGAGCTGCCACCGGAGAACAGCTTGGCGCGGTCGGCGAGGAAGGCCTGCTGCACGGCCGGCGGCAACTGGCCCATGCGCACGGCGATGGATTCGGGCTGGAACACCAGGGTCACGGCGTGCTGGAAGATCACCGAGTCCACCCACAGCGCGAAGCTGGCGACGTTGAACTCCTGGCCTTCCGGGAACAGCGCAGGGCCAGCCTTCTCCTGTTCCAGGCGTCGGGCGATCAGTGCGGTATCGCAGTAGATGTCGGCCCCCACCTGCAGTACCGGGGTCTTGCGATAGCCGCCGGTCAGCGCCATCAGATCGGGCTTGGGCATGATCCGTGGGATTTCTACCGAGCGCCACGACAGCTGCTTGTAACCGAGCATCAGCCGCGCCTTCTTGGCGAAGGGCGAGGGCTCGTAGTGATGCAGGATGAGTTCGGACATTGCAGGGCTCCGCTGCGATTGTGATAAGGCCGGAGCTTATCCGGCCGCTTCTTCGAGGCCTATCGTTTCGGCGCGCGTCCAGCCCTCTATCAGCGACTCTTTGACCGCCTTCTTCATGCGCTTGATAGCGATTTCGCGGCGCAAGGCCTCGCTCTTGTCGGCACAGGCTTCGACGAACACCAGAGCCTGGGCCGGGCTGGAATGGAAGAATCGCGCGCCCTTGCCGCTCTGGTGCTGGGCAAAACGCCGCTGCGGGTCGTCGCTGATGCCGCAGTAGAGGGCA
Organism: Pseudomonas sp. BN515; assembly: GCF_029873155.1. Classification (NCBI taxonomy): domain Bacteria; kingdom Pseudomonadati; phylum Pseudomonadota; class Gammaproteobacteria; order Pseudomonadales; family Pseudomonadaceae; genus Pseudomonas; species Pseudomonas sp. BN515. The sequence goes on from NZ_SSOH01000011.1 coordinate 147,261, forward strand.
CCGTTCTCGGCACGCACCAGGTACACGTACCAGGGCTTGGCGGCAGGGGCGGATTCGGTTTGCTCGGGCATTGCGGGGTCCTGATTGAAGGCCGCCGCATTAGGCATTGCCTCACCTCGTCAAGACAAGTCCTTCAACGCCCCGGCACGGTACGCCGCCAGGCCGCGCGCGGCCTGCTTGCGAATGGCGTTCTGCACGGCCGGCAACCACCCCAGCAGCAGGCCCTTGGCACCCAGGGCCTGGCGAGCCCAGCGCCAGAGGTCGAAGCTGTCGTGGTGCTCGATGATCTGGCCATTGGAGAAGAGGAAGCGCGCCTGGATGCGGTTCTCCACCATGCGCCCGGTCTGGCTGAACAGGTAGGTGGCGACCCAGTTGGCGCGGCCGCTGAGGTCGTCGGCTTCGACGCTATCGAAGGTCAGGCTGAACTGCTGGGCGCGGCTGGCGAGCATGCGCCACATGTCGGCGGCTTCCTGGCCATTGAGGTCGGTGAACACCGGGTCGCTGAAGTGCACGTCCGCGCTGTAGCAAGCGGCCATGGTTTCGGCGTCCAGGCGCTGGAAAGCCTGATAGAAGTGGGTGATGAGCTCAGCGTTGGGGTGAGCCATGGGCAACTCCGGCAGGGACTGTATGGCTAGCAGTATTGACCCGAATGGTTCAGGTGGCGATTGGCGACATCGCCAACTTTGTGTCAATAATCGCCAACCCGGTTGCCGAGCCCGCGCATGATCCGCATCGCCCTTTTCGTCTGCCCACAGACCGTCTGCTCCAGCCTGGCCACGGCCGATGATGCATTCCGCCTGGCCAACCAACTGGCTGGCGAGCCACTGTTCCAGGTCCAGCGCTTCAGTTGCGACGGTCGGCCTGTGGATATCGGCATGGCCGAGGTGCGTGTGGATGGCGACCTGGCACTGGCGGAAACGGCCGACCTTGTCGTGCTGACCGCCACCGGGCCTGCGGTGGACAAGACCCTGGCCGCCAATCAGTCGCTGCTGCCCTGGCTCGCCGCACGACCGGATTCGCAGCAACTCGCCAGCCTGTGCAGCAGCGCTTTCCTGCTGGCCGCCTCAGGCCGGCTCGATGGCCGCCGCGCCACTACCCACTGGGCGCTGGCGCCGGCCTTCCGCAAACGTTATCCACAGGTGCGGCTGGAGCCGGACGCCCTGCTGACCGAAGACGGCAACCTCTTCTGCTCTGGCGGCGCCCAGGCGGGACTGGATCTGTGCCTGTACCTGATCGGCTGGCACGGCGGCGACTGGCTCGCCCAACGGGTGGCCGGCGCCATGGTGTTCGAGATGCAGCGCGGGCGCCAATCGCGCTTCGCCCCTTTGCTGCCCAGTCTTGGCAGCGATGATCCACAGATCGGTCCCTTGCTGCTCTGGCTGCAACGAAACCTGGCCGAGCCACTGGATCTGGAAGCCCTGGCGGCCCAGGCGCACTGTTCGAGCCGAACCCTGTTGCGACGCTTCAAGCTGGCGACCGGCCTGACCCCGAACGCCTACCTGCAACGCCTGCGCATCAGCGCCGCGCAAACCGCCCTGCGCAATCCGGCACGCTCCCTGGAACAGGTAGCGGCCCAGGTGGGCTATGCCGACCGGGCGACCTTCGCCAAGTTGTTCAAGCTGTTGTGCGGGGAGACGCCGGGGGCGTTCAGGCGCAGGCTGCGTGCGCCCTAGGCGGGCGCATCACCTCATACAGGGCGCGGCCTGCTTTCTGTAGGAGCGAATTCATTCGCGAAGGACCGCGCAGCGGTCCGTGGGTCCGTATCGCGAATGAATTCGCTCCCACAAAGGAACAAACCGCTCAGACCGACTCTTCCTTCAATTCCTTGAGGTGTTTGTAGACCGTGGCGCGGCCCATGTTGAGGACGTTGGCCACGTAGTTGGCCGCGCTCTTGCCTTTAAAGGCGCCTTCAGCGTGCAGTGCCAGGACCAGTTCGCGCTTGTGCTCGCGGGTCAGCAGGTTGAGCCCGAGCTGGCGCTGGCGCAGCCAGTTGTGCAGGAAGGTGTTGATGCGCTCCTGCCAGTCGTCGCGGAACAGGGCATCGGGCTGGGGAATGAGCTTGCTGGAGGAAAGGAACAGGTCAAGGGCCGCCTTGGCCGCCTCGAACATGGAAATGTTCAGGTTGATGCAGAGCACGGCAACAGGCGCGCCATGGGCGTCGCGCAGCACGGTGCTCACAGAACGGATCTTCTGGCCGTCCCAGTTGAGCTTCTCGTAGGGGCCGATATTCCGCTCGCCGTCTTCGCCGAGCATGTCTTCCAGGGCGGCATCGTCACCGACACAACGCTTGGAGATGTTGTTGGCGATGTAGTCGATCTTCTGCGTGCGCAGGTCGTGCAGCACCACCTCGGCATGCGGGAAGAACAGCGTGGCGATGGCGTCGGCGACGGCCCGGTAGTTGTCCAGGGCGAGGTCTTGGCGGGGGATCATGGAGCAGCTCCTGGAGCGGGAAGATCGGCGCCGGGCGCGGGGCCCGGCGCAGCGAGTGTGGCGCAAAGCGCCAGCGTCGTCACCCCAGCCGCGCAGGGGACAACATCGCCTCGGTCAGGCCAAAGCGCGCCAGGTGTTCCGGCAGCGGTTGGCGCAGGATCAGGCAGGCGCTGGCCTCGCCCATGGCCGCCGACGTCTGGATGCCGTAGCCGCCCTGCCCCGCGACCCAGTAGAAACCCTGGCTGTGCGGGTCGTAGCCGGACACCAGGTCACCATCGGGGAAGAACGAGCGCAGGCCGGCCCAGACTCGCGTGGGGCGGCGGATGCTCATGGTGGTGTGCTCCTCGATCTGGTAGATGCCGAGGGCGATGTCCAGTTCTTCCGGCTGCACGTCGTGGGCTTCCACCGGGTCGGCGTTGGCCGGCGAACCCAGCAGCACGCCGGCATCCGGCTTGAAGTAGAAGGACTCGTCCAGGCTCACCAGTGCCGGCCACTTGTGCGCGTCCATGCCTTCGGGCGGCGAGAAGATGAAGGCGGCGCGGCGCTTGGGTTGCAGGCCCAGGGGCTGGACGCCGGCCAGTTGTGCGAACTGGTCGCACCAGGCGCCAGCGGCGTTGATGAGCGTCGGCGCCTGGAAAGTGCCCTGGGCGGTCTCCACCACCCACTGTTCACCCTCGCGACGGGCCGCGGTCACTTCACAGCCAAGGCGCACCTCGCCGCCATTGCGACGGATACCGCGCAGATAGCCCTGGTGCAGCGCGTCGGTATCGATATCGGCGGCGCTGGGGTCGAGCATGGCGCCCTGCACCAAGTCGCGGCGCAGTACCGGAACCAGGGCGCAGGCCTGGTCCGGGGTGAGCATCTGCATGTCGGGCACGTTTTCCAGCGCGCTGTCGAACTGGCGCTGCAGTTCTTCGGCGTCGCCGGTGAAGTCCACCACCATCTCGCCACGCGGCGTGAGCAGCGGGTGTTCGCTGAAACCTTCCGGTGGCGCATCGAAGAATGCCCGGCTGGCGGCGGTCAGGGCACGCACCTGCGGCGTGCCGTAGGCGACGGTATAAAGAGCGGCGGAGCGGCCGGTGGAGTGATAGCCGGCGTGCTCTTCGCGTTCCAGCACCAGCACGCGACCATGACGGGACAGCCAGAAGCCGGTGGAAGCGCCGCCGATTCCGGCGCCGATGATGATGAAGTCAGCCTGGTTCATGGTGTCTGCCTCACTGTCCTTGGCGCTGAAGATGATAGAGGGCGTTGGCCAGGGCCATGTCTTCGAGGCCCAGGCCGATGGAGCGGAAGAACACCGAGCGGCTGTAGTCCGGACGCGCGGCCTTGCCGCTCAGCAATTCCGGCAGGTCGCCACGGATGGCTTCGCGGTTCCAGCCGTGGTGCTCGGCGGCCAGCAGCATCTCACCTGCGGAGCCGGGGGTGGTGGCGCGGTAGTCGCAGTAGACATCCATTTCACCCAAGGCTTGCGGTGGCACCTCGTGGGCACGCGGGGCATTGGTGCTGATGGAGGTGACCAGGGCAGGCTTGCCCAGGCTGCGCGGGTCCAGCACGGGACCGGCGGAAGAGGTGCAGAGCATCACCACGTCGGCCTCGGCCACAGCGTCTTCCAGGCTGGCGCTGATTTCCACGCGCGGGTCCAGGGCACGCAGTTGCACCTGGACTTCCGCATCCGCTGCCAGGGCTGGCGAGTAGACGGCGATGCGCTGCCAGTCGCGCAGGCCTTTCACGTAATGCAGGTGGGCACGGGCCACCGGGCCGCTGCCGATCACCGCCAGGCGGCTCGCCCGCGCAGGCGCCAGGGCCTCCACCGCCACCGCCGTAGTCGCGGCGGTGCGTGCGGTGGTCAGCTCGCCGGCATCGCAGAGCAACAGCGGCTGGCCGCTATCCATGGACATCAGCAGAGTCCAGGCGGTCACCAGGGCGCCGTCGGGCTTCTTGATATAGGGCGAGGTCTTGACCCCGTAGACCCCGTCCTTGGCCAGCACGCCCAGGTAATTGATGAAATCGCCGGCTGCATTGGGGAATTCCACCAGTTGCTGGGCCGGCTGCACGGCTTCACCGGCGGCCAGGTCGAGGAACATCTGGCGCATGGCCTGGTGCACGTCGACCTGCTGGAGCAGGCGGCGGGCTTCGGCTTGCGCGAGAACGAGGGGCGAAGTGCTGGACATGGGGACGCTCCCGGGGCTGGAAATAAACATTTTGTCCATCTTGGACTTTTAAGTTTACATCAGCAAGGGGACGGCGAACCGGATGTACGAGATTGGCGCCTGGGTATAAAGGCATCGGACGTGGGAGCGATTTCAATCGCGAATGAATTCGCTCCCACACCTGCGGCTGGCTTACTACCAGCCCACGCCGAATCCGACGGTGTAGCGGGTTTCGTCGACATCGCCCTCGGCGCCGCTGACCTGGTCCTTCTCCGCCTTGACGTTGAGCGAGGCCCAGTCGGTGACCTTGTAGCGCAGGCCCATTTCGGCATCCAGGGCGTAGTCGGCAGTGTTGTCCAGCGGGCGGCCGATCTCGCCGGTGGTGAAGAACTCTACGGTCTTGCCCACTAGGTAGCGGTTGTAGTCCCACTTGGTACTGAGGGAATAGAAGTTTTCCTTCTCGCCGTTGGAGAAGTCGTAGTCGGTCCGGTTGACCAGGCCGGCGAGGGAGAAGGCGCCCAGTTCGTCATCCCAGAACTGGTAACCCGGGCCGGTACCCAGGGTACGCTGGCGCTCGAGGTCTTCGATCTTGTCGCGCTTGTACTCGCCGCGGCCCTGCCAGAAGAACTTGTCGGTGATGAAGCGATCGAGCGCGTACTCGGCTTCCCAGTTGTCCGTGGTCTTCACCTCGTCGGTGAATTCCCGGTTGTACTCACCATTGGCGTTGTGCCGCCAGCGACCGTGTCGGGCCTTGGTATTGAAGTCGACGTCGTAGTCGTCGGTGTCCTTGTCGGCACGTTTGTAATCCAGCGACAGGTCGACGTTGCCAGTCCAGGTCAGGTCCTCGACCAGGGGCTTGGGCTTCATGATCTGTTCGATGCTGGCCAGTTCCACTTCCTTCGGCGCCTCGCCGTTGGCCAGGATGACCTTGCCATCGTCGGCGCGATGCAGCGACTTGGCGCGCTCGCCGTCGAAGTCGCCCTGCTTGATCAGCAGTTCGCGGTCACTTTCCAGGGTGGCGATCTTCTTCCAGTCCAGCGGAATGGTTCCGCCATAGTCGGTCTCCAGCACCAGCTTGCCACCATCGAAAACGCGGATGGTGCCGGTGAGCCGGTCGCCATTCTTCAACCAGACGGTGTCAGCGAAAGTGGCGGAGGAAGCGGCGGCGAGCGCCACGCATAGCAGGGATCGGGACAGCATAAAACGGCTTCTTTGCTCGGGTTCTCAAAAAAAAGCCGGGCATTATCCTTATGACCGACAGCAGAGCAAGGACTGACCGGCCTGCGTCCGCTGAGTTCCGAAAAATCGATGGGCGTGACCTGGCGTAACGCTACCAGCCGACGCCAACGCCGATGAGGTAATGCCTGTCCGAATCGCTCTGGCCCATGCCCCGTATCTGGTCCAGCTCATAGAGCAGCGAGAGCCGCGCCCAGTCGTTGAGGCGGTAGCGCAGGCCGAATTCACTGTCGAGTACGTAGTCGATCTCTTGGATCCGTGGCACCTGCAACTGAGCCTTGGAATAGAGCTCGAAGCGCGTGCCCCAGATCAGCCGTTTGAAGTCCCACTCAAAGGAATAGGCGTTGAAGTCGACATTTCCGGCGTCACTGTCCAGCTGGAAGCGGCTGAGCTGGGCGATCAGGTCGAAGCGGCCCAGCTCGTTGTCCCAGAAGCGATAACCCGGACCGACGCCATAGGAACGCTGGCGCTCGAAGAACTGGAACTGGTCGTTCTCCTGGTCGTAGCTGCCGCGAACGAACCAGTGCTCGGTGAGGAAGCGGTCGAGGTCGTACTCCAGCTCCCAGTTGTCCTCGGTGCGCTCGCCGTTCGTGGTCTCCTTTTCGAACTGGCCGCTCAGCACGTGGCGCCAGCGGCCATGCTCGACGCGGGTATCGCCCTTGAGCTTCCACTCGTCCGTCTTGTCCTCGTTGCGCTCCAGATCCAGCTTGACGTCGAGGTTGCCCTCCCACACACGATCCTTGATGAAAGGCCGGGGTGGCACGATCTGACGGATGCTCGCCAGCGGCACCGTTTCGCTCTTGCCGTTCTGCAGCCGCACCATGCCCTTGCCCGCCGCTGCGAGGCTGTGGCTATGCTGGCTGTCGAGGCCTTTGCGCTTGATCAGCAGCGGTTTCTCGGAGCGCAGGGTGTCGATATCCTTCCAGTCGATCAGCACCTGGCCGGCGTATTTGGTCTTCAATGCCAGCTTGCCGCCATCCAGCAGGATGATTTCGCCACTCAGGCGGTCGCCGTTGTTCAACCAGACGGTGTCGGCCCAGAGCGGCGAGCAGGCCAGGCACACGAACAAAGCACTTAGGCTACGGAGCAGCATGGTCGGTAAGAAGAAGAAGGAAGAGGCGCCAGAGCATGCATGGGGGGACTTGCCGACAGCAAGCGTGGACGTGCGTCGCGAGGCCCTCTACCTGACCCTGGCGCAGGTGCCGGAAGGCAAGGTGGTGACCTATGGCCAACTGGCCGACCTCGCGGGCCTTGGCCGTGCCGCACGCTGGGTCGGGCGCACGTTGAGCCAGCTGCCGATGGGCACCCAGTTGCCCTGGCATCGCGTGCTGGGCGCCGGCGGGCGCTTCAGCCTGGCATTGGGCACCCCCTCCGGCGATGAGCAGCGAGCACGTTTGCGCGCCGAAGGGGTCAGTATCCAGAACGATCGGGTGGACATGCGTCGGCACGGCTGGCATCCCATACCGCCCAAGGGTTAGAGTGCGCCCTGCCCTGTTTTCAGCCCCCATCCTGGACGCCGCGAGCAGCCCAATGCCCAGCACCACGCTTTTCGGACCGCACCGCTAATGCCCCATCGTTCCTGGCGCGCAGCCATCGCCGCCTATGCCTCGCCGGCCACTCTTTCGCTATTGCTGCTGGGTTTCGCCGCCGGCCTGCCCTACATGCTGGTGTTCTCCACCCTGTCCGTCTGGCTTCGTGAGGCCGGGGTATCCCGCGAGACCATCGGCTTCGCCAGCCTGATCGGCCTGGCCTACGCCTTCAAATGGATCTGGTCGCCGCTGCTCGACCAATGGCGCCTGCCGCTGCTGGGGCGACTCGGCCGTCGGCGTTCCTGGCTGGTGCTCTCCCAGGCGCTGGTGGGCCTCGGGCTGGTGGGCATGGCCCTGTGCGACCCACAGACGAACCTCACCTGGCTGATCGCCCTGGCCGTGGTAGTGGCCTTCGCATCGGCCACCCAGGACATCGCGATCGACGCCTACCGCCTGGAAATCGCCGAGGACAGCCGCCAGGCCGCCCTGGCCGCCAGCTACATGACCGGCTACCGGGTCTCCGCGCTGCTCGCCACCGCCGGTGCGCTCTACTTCGCCGAGTGGTTCGGCTCCACCGCCAAGGTCTACGAATACGGTGCCTGGGCCGGCACCTACCTGCTCTTCGCGTTGCTGATGCTGCCGGGCCTGATCACCAGCCTGTGGATGCGCGAGCCGCTGGTGGACCTGCCGGCACAGGGCAACAACTCCCGCTTCAAGCTCAAGCACCAGCTTTCCTCGGTACTGATCCTGCTGGTGATGCTGATCTCCCTGCCGGCGATGATCACCGGCATGCTCGACCGCGCCTGGCCGCGCGCCGCGCTCTACGCGATCTTCCTGGTCACCTGCCTGTCGCCCTGGGGCATGCGCCAGATCATGCCGGTGCGCGAACTGCTCAGCCAGCAACGCCGCCAACTGTTGGTGGCTGCGCGGGGCAAGGTCATGCCCAACTTCGACTTCGTCCACCAGGCGGTGTCGATCATCGTGCTGATCGTGATCCTGGTGACCATCGCTGCCGCAGTGAAAGCCTTCTCTTCCGGCGCCTGGCCGCGCGGCACGCTGTTCCTGCTGATCACCCTGGCCTGCTTCTCCGCCGCCGGGCGTCTGCTGATGGCACCGGTGCTGACGCCGATCAGCGAGTTCGTCCAGCGTTATCGCTGGCAGGCGCTGCTGCTGCTGGGCCTGATTGCCACCTACCGGATGTCCGACACCGTGATGGGCGTGATGGCCAACGTGTTCTACATCGACCAGGGCTTCAGCAAGGAGCAGATCGCCAGTGTCAGCAAGCTGTTCGGCCTGGTGATGACCCTGTTCGGCGCGGCAGCCGGCGGTGTGCTGATCGTGCGCTTCGGCATCCTGCCGATCCTCTTCATCGGCGGCGTGAGCTCAGCGGCCACCAACCTGATGTTCGTGGCCCTGAGCGACATGGGCCCGCACCTGAACATGCTGATCCTGACCATCTCCTGCGACAACTTCAGCGCAGGGTTGGCCACCTCGGCCTTCGTCGCCTATCTCTCCAGCCTGACCAACCTGAAGTTCTCCGCCACCCAGTACGCCCTGCTCAGCTCCATCATGCTGCTGCTGCCGCGCCTGATCGGCGGTTACTCGGGGGTGATGGTGGAAAGCGTCGGCTACCACAACTTCTTCATGCTCACCGCATTGCTGGGCATCCCCACCCTGGTGCTGATCGCCATCCAGTGGGGACGTGACCGCCAGCATCCGAAGGAGAACGGCTCCTCCGACGCGCCGGCGGCACCCGGCTCCCCCGAGCAGCCCTGATTATCCACAGGCATGAAAAAGGCCGGCGATTGCCGGCCTTTTTCATGGGTGGTTCTTCAGGCGCTTTGCACCAGCTTCACCACGCGGTGGGGAAACGGGATGCTGATCCCCGCTTCGTCCATCTTCTCCTTGGCGCGCTCGATGAAGTCGAAATTCACCGCCCAGTAGTCGGCTGTTTCGACCCAGACACGCAGGGAAATGTTGATGGCGCTTTCGCCCAGCCCGGTGACGAAAACCACCGGCTCAGGGTTCTTCAGCACGCGGGGATCGCGAGCGATCTCCAGCAGCACCTGACGGGCGCGTTTGATGTCGCAGTCGTAGTCGATGCCGATGTTGATATCGACACGGCGCGTCTTCTCCCGCGAGTAGTTGGTGATGTTGCCGTTGGACAGGCTGCCGTTGGGCACGATCACGACCTTGTTGTCGCCGGTCTTCAGCGTGGTGTGGAAGATGTGGATGGCATCCACCGTCCCGGCCACGCCCTGCCCTTCGATCCAGTCACCCACCTTGAACGGGCGGAACAGCAGGATCAGCACACCGCCGGCGAAGTTCGCCAGGCTACCTTGCAGCGCCAGGCCGATAGCCAGGCCCGCCGCACCGATGGCGGCAACAAAGGAGGTGGTCGAGATGCCGACCATCGAGGCCACGCTGACCAGCAGCAGTACTTTGAGAATGATGTTGGCCAGGCTGCCGACGAACCCCTGCAGGGTACGGTCGACACGGCGGTGCTGCATCAGGGCACCGACCTTGCCGGTCAGCATGTTGATCAGCCACCAGCCCAGCAGCAGGGTGATCAGGGCCAGGGTCAGCTTTCCACTGTACTCCAGCACGACGGGCATCCAGGATTCGGATGCCTTCACCAGTTGGTCGACGTTCATCTCCATGCGTGTTCTCCTGCGCTATTTCAGCAATGCAAAACCAGGCCGCCATGGACAAGCCATGGCAGCGAAGGTTCAAAAGGTTCCAGTTCTGCGACGCTGATCGGTCGCGAAGGTTCCGCTCAGTCGCGGAAGTTGTTGAACTGCAGGGGCATGCCGAATTCCTTGGCACGCAGGGCAGCGATGGCTTCCTGGAGGTCGTCACGCTTCTTGCCGGTCACCCGTACCTGTTCGCCCTGGATGGCGGCCTGGACCTTGAGCTTGCTTTCCTTGATGTGGGCGACGATCTTTTTCGCCAGTTCCTTGTCGATACCTTCGCGCAGCACGGCTTCCTGCTTCACGACCTTGCCGGACGCGTAGGAATCCTTGATCTCCAGGCACTGGACATCGATCTTGCGCTTGACCAGGGCCATCCTGAGGATTTCCAGCATCTGTTCCAGCTGGAAATCGGCGTCTGCGGTCAGGGTGACGGTCAGTTCCTTGAACTCGAAGCTGCCCTTGCCGCGCAGGTCGTAGCGGCGATCGAGCTCCTTCATGGCGTTGTCGACAGCGTTGGTGACTTCGTGTTTGTCCAGTTCGGACACCACGTCGAACGAGGGCATGGGATTCCTCCAGATAGACGGCGCGATCTGCATCACGGATATGAACGCGCCTGGCTTGACGGTAAAAAATGCGGACCCATTATAACCGAGCGACAAGCCGTCTTCCGGGGGCCGCCCCCAGCAGTCCGAAACCGGCAGAACGGTGGGGCGACAAGGCAACCTGGATAAGGCTTGATATCATAACGCCATACTCTGCTATTCCACCCTCCTTGCGAGCCTGCCAAATGCCCAACCCCTATCTCAGTATCCTGGTGGTGGACGATGCCAAATTCTCCAGCGCCATGATCGGCCGAGCCCTGAGCCAGGCCGGTTACCAGGATCTGCGATTCGCCAGCAGCGCCAGCGAAGCCCTCAAGCTGCTGGAAGACAAGCCTGCCAACGTCATCCTCGCCGACTGGCTGATGCCCGAAATCGACGGCCTGGAACTGACCGCGCGGGTCCGCCAGCTGGATGAGATGACCGACCACTACAGCTACATCATCCTGCTCACCGGCAAGGAGGGTGAAAACGTCCTGGGCGAGGCTTTCGACCGGGGCGTGGACGACTTCATCAGTAAGGCGGCCATGAGCGAGCAACTGGTTCCTCGCGTCTACGCCGCCGACCGTCTGTGCAACACCTTGCAGCGCCTGCTGCAGGAAAACCGCCTGCTCACCCAGAACATCGCCAGCCTGGAACAGCGCAACCTGGTGGACTCCCTGACCGGCCTCGGCAACCCGCGCTACCTGCGACAGAAGCTCGCCGACAGCCTGCGCCAGGTGGAGTCCCGTGGCGGCGCGCTGTGCTACCTGCTGATCGGCCTGCTGGACGCGCCGCAACTGCGCCAGCAGTACGGAGAAACCTTCTACAACGAGCTGCTGCACGGGGTCGCGCGGCGCCTGCAGCAACTGGTGCGCCCGCTGGACGTGCTGACACGCGTGGATGACAGCCACTTCGGCCTGATCACGCTGCTCGACGACCTCCACGAATGCTCGCCGAGCAGCTTCCGCCGCCTGCACGAAGGGCTGAACCTCAAGGCCTTCAAGACCAGCGAAGGTTTCATCACCCTCAAGGCCGGCATCGCCCTCGTGGGCCTGGACACCAAGGCCCTGCCCCTGGACGTCGAGGAGCTGCTGGACAAGGCCAGCGCCATGCTGCCCGAAGCCTACGCCAGCGGCCGCGTCACCGCGCTGCGCCTGCCCCAACCATGACCTGGCACATCCTCGGCGCCGGTAGCCTGGGCAGTCTCTGGGCCGCTCGCCTGGCGCGCGCGGATCTGCCGGTACGGCTGATCCTGCGTGATCGCGCCCGCCTCAAGGCTTACGAAGCAGCCGGTGGGCTGACCCTGATGGAACAGGGCCAAGCCCGCCAGTACGCCATCCCTGCGGTGCTGCCCAGCACTGCCGGCCCCATCAGCCGGCTGCTGGTGGCCTGCAAGGCCTATGACGCGGAAGCGGCGGTCCAGCCCCTGCTGCCCTACCTGGCCCCTGGCGCCGAACTGATCCTGCTGCAGAACGGCCTGGGCAGCCAGGACGCCGTTTCCCTGCGCTTGCCACACGCTCGCTGCGTGCTCGCCTCCAGTACCGAAGGTGCCTTTCGCGAAGCGGACTTCCGCGTGGTCTTCGCCGGCCATGGCTTCACCTGGCTCGGCGACCCGCTGCAGCCTGCCGCGCCGGACTGGCTCGCGGACCTGGAACGGGCCGGCATTCCCCATGGCTGGACGCCAGACATCCTCTCCCGCCTGTGGCGCAAGCTGGCACTGAACTGCGCCATCAACCCCCTCACCGTGCTGCACGACTGCCGCAACGGTGGCCTGGCCAATCACCCGGCCGAGGTCAGCGTGCTCTGCGCGGAACTGGCCGAACTGCTCCAGCATTGCGGGCAGCCGGATGCGGCCGAAGGGCTGCATGAGGAAGTGCTGCGAGTGATCCAGGCCACCGCAGCGAACTACTCGTCCATGTACCAGGATGTCGCCAACGGCCGCCGCACCGAGATCAGCTACCTGCTCGGCCACGCCTGTGCCACCGCCGCGCGCCATCGGCTCAAGCTGCCGCATCTGGAAAGCCTGCATACCCGCCTCAGGGCCTATCTGGAACAGCGCGGATTGCCCGTCACCTGACCCCGCGCTAACCTGCGTTTCTGCCCAGCTGCGGATATCACCCCCCTTGACCAGCCTGCGTCAGCGCCTCGAAAACCTCTCGGTCGGCCGCAAACTGCTCGCCGCCCTGCTGGTTCTGCTCGCTACCGTCCTGCTCATCGCCAACCTGGCCTTCATCAGCGCCGCCTACTGGATCTCCCAGGAAAGCGTGGCCCCCCAGGGCCTGGAAACCCTTGGCCGGCTCTTCGCCACCTCGGCCGTCGGGCCCGAGGCGTTGTCTTCGGAAGAAAATGCCAAGGAGATGCTGCAGCGCCTGAACGGCTACACGCCGCTGCGCGCTGCTGCACTGTACGACACCGATGGCCGGTTGCTGGCCCAGTTGCAGCGTGGCGAACAACTCGACCTGCCGTTGAAGGCCAGCGACATTTCCAGTTGGCGCCTGCGGGAGTTCCGCACCAGTCACCTCGCCGAGCTGCCCATCCCCGGCAAGCCCGCCGGCCATCTGCTGCTGGTGGCCTCCAGCGAGCTGCCCAGTGTGTTCTATACCGGCACCCTGACCGCGAGCCTGGCGATCCTCGCCTGTAGCGTGCTGCTCTGGCTGCTGGTGGCACGGCAGATCCGGCGCATGGTCACCCGTCCCATCCGCCGCCTGGAGGAACTCTCGCGCCAGGTGACCCGGGAAGAGAACTACTCGCTGCGCGCGCCCCGTGGCAACCGCGACGAAATCGGCAACCTCGCCGATGCGTTCAACACCATGCTCAGCCGCATCGAAGCCCGCGAACAGCAACTCAAGCGCGCCCGCGACGACGCCCAGGCCGCCTTCGACCAAGCCCACGAACTGGCCGAGGAAACCCGCCACTCCAACCGCAAGCTGGAGCTGGAAGTGCAGGTGCGCAGCAAGATCGAGAAGAAACTCACCGGCTTCCAGAACTACCTCAACAGCATCATCGACTCCATGCCCTCGGCGCTCATCGCGCTGGACGAGCAGCTCTACGTCACCCAATGGAACCAGGAGGCCAGCGCGCTTTCCGGCACCTCCATGGACGATGCGCTGAACCAGCCGGTCTTCCTGGCCTTCCCCTCACTCAAGCCGTTCCTCCCGCAGATCCGCCTGACCGCTGAGAAGCACAAGGTGGAGAAGGTGGAGCGGGTGAGTTGGCTGGTAGGCGAGAACGTCCACCACTATGCCCTGACCTTCTACCCGTTGATGGGCGGCACCGGGCGCGGCGTGGTGATCCGCATCGACGACATCACCCAGCGCCTGTCCATGGAAGAGTTGATGGTGCAGTCGGAGAAAATGCTCTCGGTAGGCGGCCTGGCCGCCGGCATGGCCCACGAGATCAACAACCCCCTAGGCGCCATCCTGCATAACGTGCAGAACATCCGTCGGCGCATCTCCCCGGAGCTGGACCGCAACCAGGAACAGGCCGCCATCAACGGCATCAGCCTGGAATCCATCAACCGCTATCTGGATGCCCGCGAGGTGCCCAAGCTGCTGGACGATATCCACCAGGCAGGGGCCCGCGCGGCCAAGATCGTGAGCCACATGCTCGCCTTCAGCCGGCGCAGCAATCGCCAGCTGGCGCCCTGCCAGTTGCCGGTGCTGATCGACCAGGCGCTGGAGATCGCCAGCAATGACTTCGACCTGACCGAAGGCTTCGACTTCAAGGGCCTGCAGATCGTCCGAGAGTTCGACGCCGAACTGGGGCCGGTACCCGGCACCGCCAACGAGCTGGAGCAGGTGCTGCTCAACCTCCTGAAGAACGCGGCCCAAGCCATCCACCAACGCGAGGACGACGAGGAAGGCCGCATCACGCTACGTACCCGCCTGAGTCCGCCCTGGGCGGAAATTCAGGTGGAAGACACAGGCGTGGGCATTCCCGAGAACGTGCGCAAACGCATCTTCGAGCCCTTCTTCACCACCAAGGAGGTGGGCCAGGGCACGGGCCTGGGGTTATCGGTCTCGTATTTCATCATCACCAACAATCACAAGGGCCAGATGGAAGTGCAGTCCAAGCCCGGCCAGGGCACCTGCTTCACCCTGCGCCTGCCGCTGACTTCCAGCGCCACCGAAGTCGGAGCTTGATATGGGTAATCGCCTTTCCAGGATCTACACGCGCACCGGAGACAAGGGCGAGACCGGCCTGTCCAGCGGCCGGCGCGTATCCAAGGACCACCCACGCATCGAGGCGATTGGCGAGGTGGACACCCTGAACAGCCAGCTCGGCCTGCTGCTGGCGGAGCTGGCCGAAAGCGCGCAGAGCTGCCCGGGCCTGGATGAGGTGATTGGCGTACTGACGCCATGTCAGCACCGCCTCTTCGACCTTGGCGGCGAACTGGCGATGCCGGAATACCAGGTGGTGGACATGCAGGAGATCGAGCGGCTGGAAGCCGCCATCGACCTGTGGAACGAAGAGCTCGGGCCGCTGAAGAACTTCATCCTCCCCGGCGGCTCCCGCCTGGTGGCCCTGGCCCACATCTGCCGCAGCTTCGCCCGCAGCGCCGAACGCCGCGCCCAGACCCTGAACGGCGAAGAGCCCTTGCGCGAGGAACTGCTGGCCTACCTCAACCGCCTCTCCGACCTGCTCTTCGTCGCCGCCCGCCTGATCGCCCGGCGACAGGGGGTGGATGAGGTGTTGTGGCAGGCTGCGAAGAAAGAGTGATCGCCTGACGCTAGCTCTGCAGGGGCGATACCAATGGCTATCTCTGCGTTAGCTGTTGCTGATCGAAATGGAACGCTCTAGCACAGAACCTCCAGGACTCCACGCCAGCCTGACATAACCCTCACCCCCCGCCCCTCTCCCAGAGGGCGAGGGGTGACTCGCGCCGGCGAGGCACAAGTCATCCTGAAGCCCACACGGGCCTGAACCTGAGCGTCTGAGGTGGGGCAGCGACTGCGCCCCGTCAGGAGGCCGAGCGGAATCGTTGCAGAGGGGACGAGCGGCATGGATGCCGCGAGAGGCGTGTGGGGCCATGGATGGCCCCTCTCGCCGTGCCCCCGGCGCAACGATAGAGCGAGGGGAGTTTGGCGAAGCCAAACCCGGATGCAGGGGCAAGCGTTTTGGTTCCTTTTGGGCGTTTGCAAAAGGGACTCGCCTGGGAAGGCGAAACCAGAAACATCCGCAAAACCCGGTAAGCAACCTGGCTCAGCACCTTCCAGGAACGCTCAACGCATTCATAGCCATACCAATCGCACTGCAAGCCAAAGGCCTGCGCCGTCGATCATTCGGGCCAGAACGCCCGTATCCCCGCCACACCCTGGGCACCGACCTTCCAGGCCTGCTCCAGGTCATCAGGGCCAACGCCGCCCAGCAGATAGACCGGCTGATTGAAGCCGCGAAGCAGCTCCTCGGCACGCTCCCATCCCAGGGGCTGGGCTTCGGGATGGGTCTGGGTGGCCTGCACCGGCGAGAGGGTGACGAAATCCACTTCCATGGCCGCCGCCAGCTGCAACTCCTCGATGCTGTGGCACGAAGCCGCCAGCCAGCGCTCTCGCGGGAACGGACGGCCGTTGGGGGCGTACTTGCGCAATTGCTCGGCGGTCAGGTGCCAACCAGCTGCGGGGAAGTCGCCCAGCCATTCCAGCGGGCCCTTGAGCATCAGTTGCGCCTTGCCGGCACAGAGACCCTGCACGTCGACCGCCAGGTCGCGGTACTGGGCGTCGAACATGCGCGGCGCACGCAATTGCACCAGGCGCACGCCCTTGGCCAGGGCGGCCTTGAGGCCGGCCAGCAGCGCCTGAGGTTCAATGTCGTCAGGCGTGATCAGATAGCGGTCGGGCAGACGCGCCGCTGCCACGATCGGCTTGTTGGCCGCCGGGAATTCGTAATCCCCCAACTCACGCGGTGAGGCCCAGGCCAGCGGCTGGCCCTCGGCGCCATGGGGTTCGCCGGTGAAAGCGCTGACTTCCCAGACATCCAGCAGCACATGCTTGTCCGGGTAGTCGTGGTGCACCTGGATCAGCGGACGGGCAGCGCTGACACGGATGCCCAGTTCCTCCTCCAGTTCTCGGGAAAGCGCAACCTGCACGGCCTCGCCCTCCTCCACCTTGCCCCCGGGAAACTCCCAGAGGCCGCCCTGGTGCTTGTCGTCCGGGCGCCTGGCGATCAGCACCCGGCCGTCGGCGCCGCGGATCACCGCGGCTGCCACATGCACTCGTTTCATTCGATGATCTCCGTTTCCTGCAAGGCGGCCTGGTACCAGCGCTGGAAGGCAGGCCACCGGTAAATGGTGTCGACGTAGGCCGCGGCGTCTGCCGGCAGCTCCACGGCGTAGCTGCGCAGGCGGCTGGCCACCGGCGCGTAGAAGGCGTCGGCGATGCTGGCATGGCCGAACAGATAGGGGCCATCCTGGCCGAAGCGCGCACGGCACTCGGCCCAGATGGCACAGATGCGGCGAATGTCTTCCGCAACCTCGTCCGGCACCTCGGCGAGCGCCTGGTTGCGCTTCATGTCCATCGGCATATGGCTACGCAGCGGCACGAAGCCACTGTGCATTTCAGCGCATACCGAACGGGCCATGGCGCGGGCCGCTTGGCCAAAGGGCCAGAGGTGCGCCTCGGGGAAGCGCTCGGCGAGGTATTCGGCGATGGCGAGGGAATCCCAGACGGTGCCGTCTTCGGACTGCAACACAGGCACCTTGGCGGTGGGCGAGTAGCCGAGCAGGCGCTTGTGGCTATCGGCCTGGTAGAGCGGAATGCGGACCTCGTCGTAGGGTGAGCCGGTCAGCTCCATGGCCAGCCACGCGCGCAACGACCAGGACGAGTAGTTCTTGTTGCCAATTACCAGTTTCAGGGACATGCCTTCCTCCTTTTTCCAGTTCCCTTGGGTGTCGCTGGATCATGGAAGCTGCCTGCGCCCATGGCAAATTCCCGATTTTCATCGGGGGATGAAAATCGGGAATGCCGCTGCACTACTGAACCCGTTCACGATCTTGCGAACTACAGAAGAACAAGGCGGGAATGGCTGAGGGCGCGGAGTTTACGAGCTGTAAATGAGCAAGCCCGAAGCCATTCCCAACGCAGTTATTCCGACGCGCAGCTGATCGTGGGCCGGTTCTCAGGTGCGGTACTCGGCGTTGATCTTCACGTATTCGTGGGACAGGTCGGTGGTCCAGATGGTTTCGCTGCAGTCACCACGGCCCAGTTCGATGCGGATGGTGATCTCTTCGCGAGCCATCACCGCAGCGCCCTGCGCTTCGGTGTAGGTGGAGGCGCGGCCACCCTGGCTGGCGATGCAGACTTCGCCGAGGAACACGTCGATCTTGCTCACGTCCAGGTTCGGCACACCGGCGTAGCCCACGGCAGCCAGGATGCGGCCCCAGTTGGGGTCGGAGGCGAACAGCGCGGTCTTGATCAGCGGCGAGTGGGCTACGGCGTAGGCCACGTCCAGGCATTCCTGGTGGTTGCCACCGCCATTGACCTGCACCGTGACGAACTTGGTCGCACCTTCGCCGTCGCGCACGATGGCCTGGGCGATTTCCATGAAGACGTCGAACACGGCCTGCTTGAGCTTGGCGAACAACTCACCGCTGGCAGCGGTGATTTCCGGCAGGGCGGCCTGGCCGGTGGCGATCAGCATGCAGCAGTCGTTGGTGGAGGTGTCACCATCGATAGTGATGCGGTTGAAGGACTTGTTCGCGGCATCGCGCACCAGTGCCTGGAGCACGTCACCAGCCACCTTCGCGTCAGTGGCGATGTAGCCGAGCATGGTGGCCATGTTCGGGCGGATCATGCCGGCACCCTTGCTGATGCCGGTGATGGTGACGGTCACGCCGTCGTGCTCGAACTGGCGGCAGGCACCCTTGGGCTGGGTGTCGGTGGTCATGATGCCTTCGGCAGCCTGGGCCCAGTTATCCACCCTGAGGTCAGCCAGTGCCGCCGGCAGTGCGGCTTCGATCTTCTCGACCGGAAGCGGCTCGCCGATCACGCCGGTGGAGAACGGCAGCACGGCGTCTTCGCTCACGCCAGCCAGTTCAGCCAGCCTGGCGCAGGAACGGCGCGCGCGGACCAGGCCGTCCGGACCGGTGCCGGCGTTGGCATTGCCGGTGTTGGTCAGCAGGTAGCGTACTTCGCCCTGCAGGCGCTCACGGGTGATCAGCACCGGGGCAGCGCAGAAGGCATTGGTGGTGGTCACGCCGGCGATGGTGGAGCCTTCGGCACAGCGCATCACGACCACATCCTTGCGCCCAGGGCGCTTGATGCCGGCAGAGGCGATGCCGAGTTCGAAACCGGGAACCGGGTGCAGGGTAGGCAGAGGGCCAAGACCAACAGCCATAGGAAGCGCTCCTTTGTCAGCAGGCGACCGGCTGCGGACGGCGCAGACGGCCAGGGATATCAGGAAAAACGCCGCGAGCGGCAGGGCCGGTCGCGGCGTTGGAATTACAGCAGAGCCTTAGTTGATTTGACCGTGGCAGTGCTTGTATTTCTTGCCGGAGCCACAGGGGCACGGCTCGTTACGGCCAACCTTGGGCTCGGTGCGTACCGGAGCGGCCGCGGTGGCGACAGCCACATCGCCCTGCTCTTCGCTCACTTCCGGCTCATCGAGGCTCGGCGCGGCGGCATGCTCGAACTGCATGCGACGGGCCATTTCCTCGGCCTCGCGGCGCAGTCGGGCTTCTTCCTCGACCGGGTCTTCGCGGCGGACCTGGACGTGGGAGAGGACACGGATGGTGTCGCGCTTGATGGAGTCGAGCAGGTCCTGGAACAGGGTGAAGGACTCGCGCTTGTACTCCTGCTTCGGGTTCTTCTGGGCGTAGCCGCGCAGGTGAATACCGTGACGCAGGTGATCCATGGTGGACAGGTGATCCTTCCACAGGTCGTCCAGCACGCGCAGCAGCATCTGCTTCTCGAAGGCACGCAGGGCTTCGGCGCCGGCGAGGTCTTCCTTCTCGTTGTAGGCGGCGAGCAGCTGCGTCAGGATCTTCTCGCGCAGGGTCTCTTCGTAGAGCTTGTCGTCTTCGTCGAGCCACTGCTGCACCGGCAGCTTCAGGCCGAAATCGCTGTACAGGGCGGCTTCCAGACCGCTGACGTCCCACTGCTCAGGCATCGACTGCGGCGGAATATGGGCGTCGATGGTGCTGTTCAGCACCTCTTCGCGGAACTCGCTGATGGTGTCGCCGATGTGCTCTGCGGCCAGCAGGCTGTTGCGCATGTGGTAGATCACCTTGCGCTGTTCGTTGGCCACGTCGTCGTATTCGAGGAGCTGCTTGCGGATGTCGAAGTTGCGACCTTCGACCTTGCGTTGCGCCTTCTCGATGGCGTTGGTCACCATGCGGTGCTCGATGGCCTCGCCGGACTGCATGCCCAGGGCCTTCATGAAGTTCTTCACCCGGTCGGAGGCGAAGATGCGCATCAGGTTGTCTTCCAGCGACAGGTAGAAGCGGCTGGAACCCGGGTCACCCTGGCGACCGGCACGGCCACGCAGCTGGTTGTCGATACGGCGGGATTCGTGACGCTCGGAAGCGACCACATGCAGGCCGCCGGACTCGATCACCTGCTGGTGACGCTTCTGCCACTCGGCCTTGATCTGCGCGACCTGCTCGTCGGTCGGAGCTTCCAGGGCCGCCACTTCGGCTTCCCAGTTGCCGCCGAGGAGGATGTCGGTACCACGACCAGCCATGTTGGTGGCGATGGTCACGGCACCCGGACGACCGGCCTGGGCGATGATCTCGGCTTCTTTCTCGTGGTACTTGGCGTTGAGTACCTTGTGCTCGATGCCCGCCTTGCCCAGCAGTTGGGAAACGTACTCGGAGCTCTCGATCGAGGCGGTACCCACCAGCACCGGACGGCCGCTGGCCTGGCATTCCTTGATGTCGGTGATGATGGCGCCGAACTTCTCTTCCTGGGTCAGGTAGACCAGGTCGTTGAAATCCTTTCGAGCAACCGGACGGTGAGTCGGGATGACTACCACGTCCAGGCCGTAGATCTGGCGGAACTCGAAGGCCTCGGTATCGGCGGTACCGGTCATGCCGGACAGCTTCTTGTAGAGGCGGAAGTAGTTCTGGAAGGTGGTGGAAGCCAGGGTCTGGCTCTCTGCCTGGATCGGCAGGTTTTCCTTGGCTTCGATGGCCTGGTGCAGGCCTTCGGACAGGCGGCGACCGGGCATGGTACGGCCGGTGTGCTCGTCGATCAGCAGCACCTGGTCGTTCTGCACGATGTATTCGATGTTGCGGTGGAACAGGGTATGGGCGCGCAGCGCAGCGTAGACATGGGTCAGCAGGCTGAGGTTATGCGCCGAATAGAGGCTCTCGCCCTCGGCCAGCAGGCCTGCCTCGGTGAGCATTTCCTCGATGAACTGGTGGCCCATCTCGTTGAGCTCGACCTGACGGGTCTTCTCGTCGACCGAGTAATGGCCTTCCTGGGTGACCTGCCCCTCAACCTCTTCGATGTGCTGCTTCAGGCGCGGGATCAGCTTGTTGATCTGGATGTAGAGCTTGGAGCTGTCTTCGGCCTGGCCGGAGATGATCAGCGGGGTACGCGCTTCGTCGATGAGGATGGAGTCCACTTCGTCGATCACGGAGAAGTTCAGCTCGCGCTGGAACTTGTCGTCCAGGCTGAATGCCATGTTGTCGCGCAGGTAGTCGAAGCCGAACTCGTTGTTGGTGCCGTAGGTGATGTCGGAAGCGTAGGCGGCGCGCTTCTCTTCCGGCGGCTGGAAGGGGGTGACGATGCCGACGGACAAGCCGAGGAATTCATACAGCGGACGCATCCAGTTGGCGTCGCGGCGGGCGAGGTAGTCGTTCACGGTAACCACGTGCACGCCCTTGCCGGACAGCGCGTTCAGGTAGACCGCCAGGGTACCTACCAGGGTCTTGCCCTCACCGGTACGCATCTCGGCAATCTTGCCCTCGTGCAGGGTCATGCCACCGATGAGCTGGACGTCGAAGTGGCGCATGCCCATGACGCGCTTGCCGGCCTCACGCGCCACGGCGAAGGCTTCCGGCAACAACTGGTCGAGGGTCTCGCCCTTGGCCAGGCGCGCCTTGAACTCTTCGGTCTTGGCACGCAGCTGGTCATCGGACAGGGCCACCATCTGCTCTTCGAACGCGTTGATAGCCTGCACAGCCTTGGCCATGCGCTTCACTTCGCGTTCGTTCTTGCTTCCAAAGAGTTTCTTCAACAATGGCGCAAACATATAGAGAGGATCTTCCACACATTGAGATGGAGGGCGGCCTGTAGTCGCCCGCGCAGCCGCCATGGCTGCTTGCGAAGGGGGCATTCTACCCGGATTCCTTGCTGAGGAAAGCGGGAGCACTTCCCGGTCGCCGTAGGACGGCGTCCACACTTCCCGGTCATGGCCAATCGCTACATGGACCCAGGGGAACCGACAGCCTGAGCGATCGAATTGCGCGCACAAGCCGAGGCGAGGAACTGCCTCTGTTAATATGGGCGCACAAGCCCTCATTCAAGCACCCATCATGGCGTTTCGTCCCCTACCCGCCCGCTCCCCCGCCGCGCTATTGCGCGAGGAGAAGCCATTGCGGGCTCTTTTCAACGAAGCCCAGCGCATCGACCAGCTGCAGCAGCTGCTCGCCAGCCAGCTACAGCCCGCCGCTCGCGAACACTGCCATGTCGCCTCCTGGCGCGAAGGCCGACTGCTGCTGATCGTCACCGATGGTCATTGGGCGACCCGGCTGCGTTACCAGCAGACCCGCCTGCTGCGCCAGTTGAAGGGATTCGAGGCCTTCGCCGGCCTGGAGCGGATCGTTTTCAAGGTCCAGCCGAGTTTCACCCCGAGCAGCGCCCCAGTGACTGAAGGCCGCCTGTCAACAACCGCCGCGGAGAGCCTGCAAGCCACGGCGGAAACCGTCAGCGATCCGCGCCTGAAGGAAGCGCTGGAACGCCTGGCGCGCCACGGCAAATCACAGGACTGAGCAGGTCGAAAACCTGGAGATAAAAAAAGGCCACCCGAAGGTGGCCTTTGAAGTCAGGAAAGAGGGTATTGCTTAAACGGCTGCTACCGGTCGCATATAGGAGATAGGTGCAGTCCTGGCATCCTCGAAGGTCACCACTTCCCAGGCGTCCTTCTGCTCGATGAGCTGGCGCAGCAAACGGTTGTTCAGCGCGTGGCCCGACTTGAAGCCACGGAATTCGCCGATCAGGCTGTTGCCGAGCAGATAGAGGTCACCGATCGCATCGAGAATCTTGTGCTTGACGAACTCGTCCTCGTAACGCAGGCCGTCTTCGTTGAGCACCTGGTTCTCGTCAACCACGATGGCGTTCTCCACGCTGCCGCCGAGTGCCAGGTTCTGGGAACGCAGGAACTCGATGTCGCGCATGAAGCCGAAGGTCCGCGCACGGCTGACCTCCTTGACGAACGAGGTGCTGGAGAAATCCACGCTCGCACTCTGGGTACGATTGCGGAATACCGGGTGATCGAAATCGATCTCGAAGCTCACCTTGAAACCGTCGAAGGGCACGAAGGTGGCGCGCTTGTCGCCCTCCTCCACAGTCACTTCGCGCAGAATGCGGATGAACTTCTTCGGCGCGTCCTGCTCCTGCAGGCCGGCGGATTGAATCAGGAAGACGAAGGGACCAGCGCTGCCGTCCATGATCGGCACTTCCGACGCGGAGAGTTCGACGTAGGCGTTGTCGATGCCCAGGCCTGCCATGGCCGAAAGCAGGTGCTCCACGGTGTCCACCTTGACCTCACCGTTGATCAGTGTGGTCGACATGGTGGTCTCACCGACATTCTCTGCGCGTGCAGGAATATCCACCACGGGATCGAGGTCGGTACGGCGGAACACTATGCCAGTGTCCACAGGAGCGGGCTTGAGGGTCAGGTAGACCTTTTCCCCGGAATGCAGCCCCACGCCAGTGGCACGGATAATGTTCTTGAGAGTGCGTTGTCTGATCATGGCATTGGCCGCTTGTGCGCAAGTTGCGAACTGTTTTCAACAATGGGCGGCGATAATAGCAGAACCGCCCTTTGCTGAACACCAATCACCCTAATGCTCCTGATACAAATCATCAATCAGCCTGGCGACGCAGGAATGCCGGGATATCCAGGTAATCCAGGTCATCCTGAGTGTTGAGCTTGGCCGCGGTGGCCGCACCGGCGTGAGCCTGATTACGCATCACAGTCGGGCGATCCAGGTCGCGGTAGTTGACGGACGGCTGCTCCGGACGAGCGGCAACGGTGGCGGTGGCCACGGCGGCTGCCTGAACAGTGTTGTCGACCACCTTGACCGGCTTCTCGATGCGCGCACCCAGGCCAGTGGCCACGACGGTTACGTGCAGTTCATCACGCATATCCGGGTCGATCACGGTACCCACCTTGACGGTGGCGTGCTCGGAAGCGAACTGCTCGATGATGTTGCCCACGTCGGAGTACTCGCCCAGGGACAGGTCCGGACCAGCGGTGATGTTCACCAGGATGCCGCGAGCGCCCTGCAGGTTCACGTCGTCCAGCAGCGGGTTGCGGATAGCAGCCTCGGTGGCTTCGCGAGCGCGATTCGGACCGCTGGCGCAGCCGGTACCCATCATCGCCATGCCCATTTCGCCCATCACGGTCTTAACGTCGGCGAAGTCGACGTTGATCATGCCGGGACGCTTGATGATGTCGGAGATGCCACGCACCGCGCCGGCGAGCACGTCGTCGGCCTTGGCGAAGGCGGCCAGGAGGCTGGCGTCCTTGCCGAGGATGGTCAGCAGCTTCTCGTTGGGGATGGTGATCAGCGAGTCGACGCTTTCCGCCAGGGAGCGAATGCCCTCGTCGGCGATCTGCATGCGCTTGCGGCCTTCGAACGGGAACGGACGGGTCACCACCGCAACGGTGAGGATGCCCATTTCCTTGGCCACTTCAGCGATGATCGGTGCAGCGCCGGTACCGGTGCCGCCGCCCATGCCGGTGGTGATGAAGACCATGTCGGCGCCCTGCAGCACTTCGGCGATGCGCTCACGGTCCTCGATGGCAGCCTGACGGCCGACTTCCGGATTCGCGCCGGCACCCAGGCCCTTGGTCACGCCCGGGCCGAGTTGCAGCACGGTGCGCGCGCCGATGTTCTTCAGCGCCTGGGCATCGGTGTTGGCGCAGATGAACTCGACGCCTTCGATGCTGCTCTTGGCCATGTGGTTCACGGCGTTGCCACCGCCACCACCGACGCCGATTACCTTGATGACCGCTGTTTGCGGAACGTTATCTACGAGTTCGAACATTTTCCCCTCTCCTTCCTTTTTTAGTTTTTTCGCCTACTGCGTACCGCGGTTAAAAATTGCCCTGAACCCAGCGCTTGAGCCGTTCCAGTACAGGAGCCTTGGCTTCTTCGGCATAGCCGTAGCTGCCAGTGGAGACAGGCATGCCGTCGGACTGCTTCTGCAATCCGTACATCAGCAGGCCTACGCCCGTGGAATAGATGGGGTTGCGCACGACATCGGCGAGCCCCTTCACGCTATGCGGTACGCCCAGGCGCACCGGCATGTGGAAAATCTCTTCGGCCAGTTCCACCGCGCCTTCCATCTTGGCGGTGCCCCCGGTCAGGACGATGCCCGCCGGAATCAGGTCTTCGTAACCGCTGCGGCGCAGCTCGGCCTGAATCAGAGTGAAGAGCTCGTCGTAACGCGGCTCGACCACTTCAGCCAGGGCCTGGCGCGACAGTTCGCGCGGCGGACGGTCGCCCACGCTGGGCACCTTGATGGTTTCGCCGGCACCGGCCAGCTTGGCCAGGGCGCAGGCGTAGCGGATCTTGATCTCTTCGGCGTACTGGGTCGGCGTACGCAGGGCCATGGCGATGTCGTTGGTCACCTGGTCGCCGGCGATCGGGATCACCGCGGTGTGGCGAATCGCGCCCTCGGTGAAGATAGCGATGTCGGTGGTGCCGCCGCCGATGTCCACCAGGCAGACGCCCAGCTCTTTCTCGTCATCGGTGATGACCGAGTAGGCCGAGGCCAGTTGCTCGAGGATGATGTCGTCGACTTCGAGACCGCAGCGGCGCACGCACTTCTCGATGTTCTGAGCGGCATTCACCGCGCAAGTCACCACGTGCACCTTGGCTTCCAGGCGGACGCCGGACATGCCCAGCGGCTCGCGCACGCCTTCCTGGTTATCGATCACGTAGTCCTGGGCCAGGGTGTGCAGCACACGCTGGTCGGCCGGGATGGCGACAGCCTGGGCGGCATCCAGTACGCGTTCGATATCGGCGCCGCTGACTTCGCGATCGCGAATCGCCACGATGCCGTGGGAGTTCAGGCTGCGGATGTGATTGCCGGCGATGCCGACGAAGGCCGAGTGGATGCGGCAACCCGCCATCAACTGAGCCTCTTCCACCGCGCGCTGGATGGATTGCACGGTGGATTCGATGTTCACCACCACGCCCTTCTTCAGGCCGCGCGACGGGTGAGTGCCAATGCCGACGATCTCGAGTTGGCCATCAGCCGCAACCTCGCCCACCAACGCCACCACCTTGGAGGTGCCGATGTCCAGGCCGACGATCATCTTGCCGCTCTGTACGCTTGCCATGCTTCTAACCTTCTCTCTAATTCACTGCACGGCGACCGTGGTCGCCGCCGGGGCCTCGACCGGCGTCCGCCAGGCCACTGCGAGGCCGTTGGGATAGCGCAGGTCGACGCGCTCTATGTTCGCAATCTGGTCCTTCAGCGTTTTTTCGTAGATCGAGATAAAACGTCGCATCTTCTCCACCAGATGATCCCGCCCAAGCAGGAGCTCGACGCCCTGCCCGGTGGACAGGAACCAACTGCCGCGCTCGCGCAGCTCCAGCCGGACTATGGAAAAGCCGAGCGGGCGCAGCATCTGGCTGAGCATCTGGTATTGCTGCATTACCTGCTCCTGGGCGCGCTGCGGTCCCCAGAGCTGCGGCAGCTGTTCGTAGTGGGCCAGTTCGCGCGGGGCGAATGCCTGGCCCTGGTTGTTCAGCAGTGCCTCGTCGCCCCAGCGGGCGATGGGCAGTTGTTCTTCCAGTCGGACCATCACCTGGTCCGGCCACACCCGGCGTACCTCGGCGTGGGCGATCCACGGCATCTGCTCCAGCTCGCGGCGCATGCCCGCCAGGTCGATGCTGAAGAAGCTCGCGGCGATGTACGGCGCAATGCGCTGCTGAACCGCCTGCTGGCTGATGTAGCTCAGATCGCCCTGGACATTGACCTTGGCGATGGGCCGGTCGGCGTACGGTAGCAGCCGCTGGGCCGCTTCGTAGGCACCGAAACCGAGCACCACGAGCATCACCGGCCAGACCAGCTTGCGCAGGAAGCCAAAACTGGGCTTGGGCAGGCGCTGGCTCAGCGGTTCCTTGGCCACCGTCCGGCTGGCGCCACGCGGTATCGGCTTGCGCGACGGAGCGACGCGGCCGATTACGGGTTCCTGGCGGCGGATAGTGGCGCTACGCATGGGATCAGCCCCTTGCCTCGACGCTGTCGGTCAGGATCGCCAGCACCAATTGCTGGAAATCCAGACCCGCAGCGCGTGCGGCCATGGGCACCAGGCTGTGATCGGTCATGCCCGGTGCGGTGTTGACTTCAAGGAGCCAGAAGCGCCCTTCGGCGTCCTGCATGACGTCGGCACGGGCCCAGCCCTGGATGCCGAGGGTTTCGCAGGCGCGCGCGGTGAGTTGCTTCAGCTCCTCTTCCTTGTCCGCATCCAGGCCACAGGGGATCTGGTAGCGGGTATCACTGGCCAGGTACTTGGCGTCGTAGTCGTAGAAGGTGTGCGGGGTACCGAGGCGGATGGGCGGCAGCACTTCGCCGCGCAGCCAGGCAACGGTGAATTCCGGGCCGTGGATCCACTGTTCCACCAGTACCTGCGGGTCGTAGACGCCTGCATCACGCCAGGCCTCGATCAGCGCGTCGACGTCCTCGACCTTCGCCATGCCGATGCTGGAACCTTCATGCGCCGGCTTGACGATCAGCGGGAAGCCCAGCTCAGTGGCTGCCTGGCGGCAGTCCTGCTCGCTGGCCAGCACGGCGTGGCGCGGCGTCGGCAAGCCGAGGCTGATCCACAGCTGCTTGGTACGCAGCTTGTCCATCGCCAGGGCCGAAGCCAGGATGCCGCTGCCGGTATAGGGGATTTCCAGGCACTCCAGCAGGCCTTGCATGCTGCCGTCTTCGCCGCCACGGCCGTGGAGGATGATGAAGGCGCGGTCGATCTTTTCCGCCTGCAGCCGTTGCAGCAGGTCGTCACCGACATCGATGCCGAAAGCGTCCACACCGGCAGACTGCAGGGCTTGCAGCACCATGGCGCCGGATTTCAGCGAAACCTCGCGCTCGGCGCTCTTGCCGCCGTAGAGCACGGCGACCCGACCGAACGCAGCCGGCTCGAGGGTGGATTTGAAGTGCGCGCTCATTTCGTCTTCCTCTTGGCGGCGTCTTCGGCCTGACCGCCAAACAGCGGGTTCTGGATCAGTTGCGGTGCCAGTGCACCGATGTCACCGGCCCCCTGGCAGAGCAGGATGTCGCCGGGACGCAGCAGCGGATTGACCAGTGGCGCGAGGTCCACGCCACGCTCGATATAGATCGGGTCCAGCTGGCCGCGCTGACGAATGCTGTGACAGAGCTGACGGCTGTCGGCACCGGGAATCGGCTCTTCGCCAGCCGGGTAGACCTCCATCAGCAGCAGGACGTTGGCTTCACCCAGTACCTGCACGAAATCGTCGTAAAGATCGCGGGTACGGCTGTAGCGGTGCGGCTGGTAGACCATCACCAGGCGGCGCTCCGGCCAACCACCACGAACGGCCTTGACCACTGCGGCCACTTCGCGCGGATGGTGGCCGTAGTCGTCTACCAGCATCACGCTACCGCCTTCGATTTGAAGCTCGCCGTAGACCTGGAAGCGCCGGCCCACGCCCTGGAAGCCGGACAGGCCCTGGACGATGGCTTCGTCGCTGATGCCTTCGTCGGTGGCAATGGCGATGGTGGCCAGGGAATTCAGCACGTTGTGGTTGCCCGGCATATTCACCGAGACATCCAGCGGCTCGCGGTCCTTGCGCAGGACGGTGAACCAGGTGCGCATGCCTTCCTGACGGATATTGATGGCGCGTACGTCGGCGTCTTCGGAGAAGCCGTAGGTCACGGTGGGGCGTGCCACCTGGGGCAGGATTTCGCGGACCACCGGGTCATCCACGCAGAGCACGGCCAGACCGTAGAACGGCAGGTTGTGGAGGAACTCCACGAAGGTCTTCTTCAGTCGATTGAAGTCGCCCTCGTAGGTGCTCATGTGGTCCGCGTCGATGTTGGTGACCACGGCCACCATCGGCTGCAGGTGCAGGAAGCTGGCGTCGCTCTCGTCGGCCTCGGCCACCAGATAGCGGCTGGTGCCGAGCTGGGCATTGGTGCCCGCGGCATTCAGGCGACCGCCGATGACGAAGGTCGGGTCCAGGCCGCCGGCGGCGAAGACCGACGCGATCAGGCTGGTGGTGGTGGTCTTGCCGTGGGTACCGGCGACGGCGATGCCGTGGCGGTAGCGCATCAGCTCGGCGAGCATTTCAGCGCGCGGCACCACCGGGATACGGCGTTCCAGGGCGACCGCAACCTCGGGGTTGGATTTGTTCACGGCGCTGGACACCACCAGCACATCGGCGTGCTCGGCGTTCTCGGCGCGGTGGCCGATGAAGATTTGCGCGCCGAACTTCTCCAGGCGCTCAGTCACGGCCGAGGCCTTGAGGTCGGAACCGGAAACCCGGTAGCCCAGGTTCAACAGCACTTCGGCGATCCCGCACATCCCCACGCCGCCGATGCCGACGAAGTGGATACGACGGATGCGGCGCATCTCCGGCTGGGGCATGGCTTTCTGGCTCTCAACCATTGGCCACCTCCAGGCAGATCTCGACCACGGTGCGGGTGGCTGCGGGTTTGGCCAGACGGCGGGCGGTAGCGCCCATGGCCTTGAGTTTCTCGGGCTGCATCAGGACCTCGGTCAGCTGAGCGGCCAGCGTGGCCGCGTCAGTGGAATGTTGCGGAAGAAGGACGGCCGCGCCCTCCTTCGCCAGGTATTCGGCATTGCGCGACTGGTGGTCGTCGATCGCATGGGGCAGCGGCACCAGGAACGATGGCAGGCCGGCAGCGGCCAGTTCGCTCACGGTCAGGGCGCCCGCACGGCAGATGACCAGATCGGCCCAGGCATAGGCACGGGCCATGTCCTTGATGAAAGGCGCGACCTCCGCTTCGACCGCGGCCTCGCGATAACGCTCCGCAGTGATCTCGTCATGTTTGCGACCGGCCTGGTGGAACACTTCCGGGCGCAGGTCAGCGGACAGCCGGGAAAGGGCTTCGGGCAGCAGCTTGTTCAGGGGCTCGGCGCCCAGGCTGCCGCCCAGCACCAGCAGGCGCGGCTTGCGACCGGCCAGGGTGTCACGCGGAGTTTCCAGGAACAGCTCTTCACGCACCGGGTTGCCGGTGGTGCGCCGCTTGTCGCTTTTCCCGAAGGTATCGGGGAAGGCCTCGCAAACGCGGCTGGCGATCGGTGCCAGGCTGCGGTTGGCAGTGCCAGCCACGGCGTTCTGCTCATGAATGATCAGCGGTACGCCGGACAGGCGCGCGGCCAGTCCGCCGGGACCGGTGACATAGCCGCCCATGCCCAGCACGCAGACCGGCTTGAGCTCACGCACGATGCGGCGCGCCTGGAACAGCGACTTGAGCAGTTCGAATGGAGCCTTGAGCAAGGACTTCAATCCCTTGCCGCGCAGGCCACTCACCTGGATCAGGTGCAGCGGCAGGCCGGCCTGGGGAACCAGTTCGTTCTCGATGCCTTTCGGCGTACCCAGCCAGTGCACTTTGAAACCACGGGCCTGGAACTCGCGAGCACAGGCCAGGGCGGGGAATACGTGGCCGCCGGTGCCGCCGGCCATGATCAGCACGTTGCCGCTCATGGGCGCACCTCCTCGTCGAAGAAATCACTCTCGACGAACTCCACTTCCTCGTTGCCCAACTGGGTACGCCGCTCCCATTCGATTCTCAGCAACAAGGCCAGGCTGACGCAGCAGATCACCAGGGAGCTGCCGCCGTAGCTGAGGAACGGCAGGGTCAGGCCCTTGGTTGGCAGCAGACCGACGTTCACGCCGATGTTGATCAACACCTGGCCGATCCAGAGGAAAGCGAGGCCGTAGGCGACGTAGGCGGAGAAATACTGGCGCGCCTTCTCAGCCCACAGCCCAATGTAGAGGGCCCGGACGCTGACGAAGACGAACAGGCCGACGGTTGCCAGTGCGCCCACCATTCCCAGCTCTTCGGCCAGCACGGCGAACACGAAATCGGTATGGGCTTCCGGCAGGTAGAACTGCTTCTGGATGCTGTTGCCCAGGCCAACACCGAACCATTCGCCACGACCGAAGGCGATCAGTGCCTGGCTGAGCTGATAGCCCGCGCCGTACTGGTCGGCCCAGGGATCCACGAAGTTGGTCAGACGCTGCATCCGGTAGCTTTGGCTGGTCATGACCAAGACGCCGGCAGCCAGTACAGCGCCTGCCAGGGGGATGAAGCGAACCAGATTGATACCGCCGAGGAAGAGCATCGCGATGCAGGAGCCCACCAGCACCACGGTGGCTCCGAAGTCCGGTTCGGCCAGCAGCAGTACGGCGATCGGGCCCAGCACCAGCATTGGCTTGATGAAGCCGGTCAGCTTCTCGCGAACTTCGTCCTGGCGACGCACCATGTAGCCGGCGATGAACATCACGGTGAACAGCTTGGCCAACTCGGACGGCTGCAGGTTGAACAGACCGAAACCAATCCAGCGCTTGGCGCCGTTGATCTCTCGGCCGATCCCGGGAAGCAGGACCATGATCAGCAGGACGATGGCAGCCAACATCAGTCGAGCACCATGGCGCTGCCAGAAAGCCATGGGGATCTGTAGCGTGATCAGGCCCGCGACGAGACCGATCATCAGGTAAATCAGGTGGCGGATCATGTGGTACAGCGGGTTGCCGGACAGCGCCGCCGCGACTTCCGACGAAGCCGAGGTGATCATCACCAGGCCCAGGCCGAGCAGCGACAGGCAACCGGCCAGCAGCGGGAAGTCAATGTCGATGCCGCGGCGGCTGCGCAGCGGCGACGGGGCGGCGAGCAGACGGGCCAGCATCAGACGAGCCCCTCCACGGCCTGGGCGAATAGACGCCCGCGTTCTTCGAAGTTCTTGAACATGTCCAGGCTTGCGCACGCCGGCGAGAGCAGTACGGCGTCGCCAGCCTCGGCCAGTTCGGAGCAGCGCAGCACGGCGTCGTCCAGGGTTTTGACCCGAACCAGCGGCACGGCATCTCCCAGCGCGGCGGCGATCAGCTCGGCATCGCGGCCCAGCAGAACGACGGCGCGGCAGAACGCTTCCACCGGGCCCTTGAGGCCAGAGAAATCAGCGCCCTTGCCATCACCGCCGGCAATCAGCACCAGCTTGCCGTCGATATCGGCGCCCAGGCCTTCGATGGCCGCCAGGGCTGCACCGACGTTGGTTGCCTTGGAATCGTCGTAGTAGGACACGCCACGCAGTTGGCGCACCCACTGGCAGCGATGGGCCAGCCCGGCGAACGTGCGCAGGGTATCGAGCATGGGTTCGAACGGCAGGCCGACCGCGTGGCCCAGAGCCAGGGCAGCCAGCGCATTGGATTGGTTGTGGGCGCCGCGAACCTTCAGTTCGCGAACCGACATCAGCTTGTCGAACTGGTAGGCCAGGTACTTCTCGCCGTCTTCCTCTATCAGGCCGAAGGACTTGAAGTCAGGTTTGTTCAGGCCGAATGTCCAGCACGGCAGTTGGTCGGCCACCAGCGGACGCGACAAGGCGTCGCCGCGATTGACAACGACCTGGCGCGCGCCACGGAAGATGCGGTGCTTGGCGAGGTGGTAGGCCTGCATGTCAGCGTAGCGATCCATGTGGTCTTCGCTGACGTTGAGCACGGTGGCCACCTCGGCATTCAGCCGGTCGGTGGTTTCCAGTTGGAAACTGGACAGCTCCAGCACGTAGAGCTCGACGTCGTCATCCAGCAAGTCCAACGCCGGGGTACCAAGATTGCCGCCTACAGCGACACGCTTGCCGGCGGCCTGGGCCATGTCGCCCACCAGGGTGGTGACAGTGCTCTTGGCGTTCGAGCCGGTGATGGCGACGATCGGCGCCTTGGCATGGCGAGTGAACAGTTCGATGTCACCGGACAGCTTGGTACCGCGCCTTGCCGCTTCTTGCAGCGCAGGCGTGGCCACGGCCAGGCCAGGGCTCACGTAAAGCTCGCTGGCGCGGCTGAGGAAATCCGGATCGAGCTCGCCACAACGCACTTCCACCTGCGGGAACTGGCTCTGGATCGTCGCCAGCTCCGGCGGGTTCGCACGGGTATCAGCCACGGCAAACGGCACGCCCTGGCGCGCCAGGAAGCGCACCAGGGACATGCCGCTCTTGCCGAGGCCGACAACGATGCGGAACTGGTCGGAAGCGATCAGCGTCACTCTCGATTACCTCAGTTTCAGGGTGGCAAGACCAACGAGCACCAGGATCACAGTGATGATCCAGAACCGTACGATGACCCGGGGTTCGGGCCAGCCTTTCAGTTCGAAGTGGTGATGGATAGGGGCCATTCGGAAAACACGACGACCGGTCAGCTTGAACGATGCGACCTGGATCATCACCGACAAGGTCTCCATGACGAACACGCCGCCCATGATGAACAGCACCACTTCCTGGCGCACGATCACGGCGATGGTGCCCAGCGCCGCGCCCAGGGCCAGGGCGCCGACGTCACCCATGAAGACCTGGGCCGGGTAGGTGTTGAACCAGAGGAAGCCGAGGCCGGCGCCCACCAGGGCGGCGCAGAACACGATCAGCTCGCCCGCGCCCGGTACGTAAGGGATCAGCAGGTAGTCGGCGAATTTGATGTTGCCCGACAGGTAGCAGAAGATCCCCAGCGCGCCGCCGACCATCACGGTGGGCATGATGGCCAGGCCGTCGAGGCCGTCAGTCAGGTTCACCGCGTTGCTGGAGCCGACGATCACAAAGTAGGTCAGCACCACGAAGCCAATGCCCAGCGGGATCTCGATGTTCTTCACCAGCGGCAGGATCAGTGTGGTCTCGGCCGGCGTGCTGGCGGTCATATAAAGGAAGATCGCGGCGGCGATGCCGAACACGGACTGCCAGAAATACTTCCAGCGGCTCGGCAGGCCCCGGGAGTTCTTCTCGATCACCTTGCGATAGTCATCCACCCAGCCGATGGCGCCGAACGCCAGGGTCACGGCCAGCACCACCCACACATAGCGATTGGACAGGTCGGCCCAGAGCAGGGTGCTGATGGCGATGGCGGTCAGGATCAGCGCGCCACCCATGGTCGGCGTGCCGGATTTCGACAGGTGCGATTGCGGGCCATCGTTACGTACGGCCTGACCGATCTGGCGGATCTGCAGGGTGCGGATCATCCAGGGACCGAGCCAGAGCGACAGCGACAGCGCTGTCAGGACGCCGAGAATCCCGCGCAGGGTCAGGTACTGGAATACGCCGAACCCTTTATAGAACTGTTGCAGGTACTCAGCGAGCAGCAGCAGCATGATTAGTGAGCCTCCCCCGTCCCGCAGAATGCCGCGACGACTTTGTCCATCGCCGCGCTGCGGGAGCCTTTGATCAAAATTGTGGTGTTTGCATCCTGCTCGCTGACCAGCGCCTGGATCAGGCTGGCCTGGTCGGCGAAGTGGCGCCCCTGGGCACCAAAGGCAGCGACGGCGTGCGCCATCAGCGGGCCAACGGCGTACAGGGCACTGACTTTGCCGCGAGCATATTCGCCAACTTCGCGATGCCCTTGCTCGGCCCAGTCGCCAAGCTCGCCCATATCTCCGAGCACCAGGACGGTGCGACCGGAAAAGCCGGCGAGTATATCAACGGCGGCCAGCATCGACGCGGGGTTGGCGTTGTAGCTGTCGTCGATCACGCGCATGCCGCTCGTGGCGAGCTGCGCTACGGCGCGGCCTTTGACAGGCTGCAGGTTTTCCAGGCCTGCCTTGATCCCGACCAGCGGCACGCCAAGGGCGTGTGCGGCGGCAGCGGCGGCCAGGGAGTTGGCGACGTTGTGCGCCCCCAACAGGTTCAGCTGGATGTCCGCGTCACCGGCCAGGCCACGAAGGCTGAAGGCCATGCAACCGCGCGCATCGCGGGTCAGGTTCTCGGCACGTACATCGGCGCGGCCATCAGTCACGCCGAAGCTGATCACGCGGCGGCCTGCAGCGCGGGTGTGCCAGATGTCGAATGCGCGGTCGTCGCGGTTCAGCACGGCGACGCCGTCAGCCGGCAGCCCCTCGAGGATTTCGCCTTTGGCTTCGACAATCTTTTCCGGACCACCGAACTCGCCCACATGGGCAGTACCGGCGTTGTTCAGAATCGCCACCTGCGGCCGGGTCAAGCCGACGGTGTAGAGGATTTCACCGACGCGCGAGGCACCCAGTTCGATCACCGCACTGTCGTGTTCGGCACCCAGCTCCAGAAGGGTCAGGGGCACGCCGAGGTCGTTGTTCAGGTTGCCGCGCGTTGCCAGCACGCTTCCCTGGGTCCGCAGGATGCTGGCAAGCATCTCCTTGACGGTGGTCTTGCCGCTGGAACCGGTGACCGCTGCGACGCGGCCGGTGAAACCGTCGCGATTGTAGGCACCCAGGCGGCCAAGACCTTCGCGGGTATCGGCCACCACCAGTTGCGGGATGGGCGCATCCGCCACCTTGCGCTGTACCAGAGCGGCGATGGCGCCCTTGGCAGCAACGTCGCCAAGGTAGTCATGGCCGTCGAAACGCGGGCCAACCAGGGCGATGAACAGTTGTCCGGCTTCGATCTTGCGGCTGTCGCTGGAAACGCCGGTGAAGGCGACGTCGGCCCCCACCAGCTCGGCTTGCAGCGGTCCGAGGAGTTCGGAAAGACGGAAGGGCTTAAGCATTGGGCACCTCCCTCGCGTCCAGCGCCTTGGCCGCCTCATCGAGATCGGAGAAGGGATGGCGTACGCCAGCAATCTCCTGGTAATCCTCATGGCCCTTGCCGGCCAGCAGCACGACGTCGTCAACGCCAGCGGAAGCGATCAACTGGGCGATAGCCAGGCCACGGCCGGCGATGAACTCGACCTTGTCCGCATCGGCGAAGCCCGGACGGATATCAGCGAAGATCTGCGCCGGGTCCTCGGTACGCGGGTTGTCGTCGGTTACCAGCACGTGGTCGGCCAGGTGCTCGGCAACGGCAGCCATCAGCGGACGCTTGCCGCGATCGCGATCGCCGCCACAACCGAACAGGCAGAGCAGGCGACCACGGACATGGGGACGCAGAGCCTGCAGAACCTTCTCCAGGGCATCCGGCGTGTGGGCGTAATCCACCACCACCAGCGGCTTCTCGCCGCCGCCCAGTCGTTGCATACGCCCTACCGGGCCTTGCAGCGACGGCAGGACCTTCAACACATCGGCCAGCGGGTAATCCATGGCCAGCAACGCGCCGACAACGGCCAGCAGGTTGCTCAGGTTGAAGCGCCCCAACAGCGGACTGCGCAGCAAGCCTTCACCCTGATGGGTAACCAGGTGGGCACGCACGCCGTGATCGTCGAAATGGGCTTCTCGGCAATAAAGGAAGGCACTGGAATCTTCCAGGCTGTAGCTGAACAGACGCGACTCGTGCTGTTCGCCGGCCAGTTTGCGGCCGAATTCGTCATCCAGGTTGATCACCCGCGCACGCAGGTTCGGCCAGTTGAACAGCTTGGCCTTGGCGGCCGCGTAGGCCTCCATCGAACCATGGAAGTCCAGGTGGTCGCGGGACAGGTTGGTGAACGCCGCGACATCGAAGTCCAGCGCAGCAACCCGACCCTGCTCCAGGCCATGGGAGGAAACTTCCATGGCCACGGCACGGGCACCGGCTTGTTTCAGGCCTGCCAGGGTGGCCTGCACGGCCAGCGGATCGGGTGTGGTGTGGCGACCGCTTTCCAGCTCGCCATAGAAGCCGGTACCCAGGGTACCGACGATGCCGCAGCGCTCGCCCAACTGGTCGAGGGCCTGGGCCAGCAGCTGGCTGACACTGGTCTTGCCATTGGTGCCGGTGACACCGACCAGGCGCAGGGCACGGCTCGGCTCACCATAGAAGCGACCGGCAATAGCCGACAGCTGACCGGCCAGGCCTTTGATCGGGATCAGCTCGGCACCAGCGGCTTCCGACACCTTCGCATCCACGGTTTCATAGGCCACGGCGACGGCGCCACGGGACACCGCATCAGCAATGTGGTCTCGACCGTCGTGCTGGGCACCGGGCACGGCCAGAAACAGATCGCCCGGACGCACCTTGCGGCTGTCCAGGGTCAGTTCACGAATCAGGGTGGCGCTTTGCGCCTGGGGCAACAATTGGTTCAGTGGCATGGGCATCAGATCCGCCCTCCTTTGCCGGTGGCCGCTTCCGCGGTCTGTTGTTCCTCGGTGGGCAGGTTGTCCGGCGCGATGTTCATCAGTCGCAGCGCGCCGGCCATCACCTTGCCGAATACCGGGGCCGAAACCAGGCCGCCGAAGTAGCCCGCCTTGCTGGGCTCGTCGATCACCACCACCATCGCAATGCGCGGATTGGTGGACGGACCGAAGCCCGCGAAGAGCGAGCGATAGGCGTTCTGGGTGTAGCCCTTGGTTCCTACGCTGGCTTTACGCGCCGTACCACTCTTGCCGGACACGTGGTACCCAGGCACTTGTGCGCGGAACACACCGCGCGGCGCCTCGACCACCTGCTGGAGCATGCCCTGCATGGTCTTGGCCACTTCTTCCGGAAGGACCTGGGCACCGTCGGGGATGCTGTCCACCCGGGTCATCGACAGCGGCACGGCCTGACCGTTGTTGGCCAGGGTGGCGTAGGCATGGACGAGCTGGATCGCGGTAGTGGACAAACCGTAGCCATAGGACAGGGTGGCGGTTTCGGCCTTGCGCCACTCGCGGTGGTTGGGCAGGTTGCCCACACGCTCGCCCGGGAAGCCGAGACCGGTATCCTGGCCGAGGCCGAGCCTGCGCATGGTGTCGTAAATGGTCTCGCCGCCAATATCGAAGGCGATCTTGCTCATGCCGACGTTACTGGAGTTGATCAGGATTCCGGTCAGGTCGAGGATCGGCCCTTCGGTCCTGGACACGTCCTTGATGGTGTAACGGCCGATCTGCAACGAGCCGGGGTATACCTCGACCTTGTTCTCGGGCTTCCAGCGGCCGGTCTGCAGCGCAGCGGCCATGGAGATCGGCTTGACCGTAGAACCCGGCTCGAACACGTCGATCATCGCGCGGTTACGCATGGCGGCCGGTTGCAGGTTGCGACGGTTGTTCGGGTTGTAGGTGGGCTGGTTGGCCATGGCCAACACTTCGCCAGTCTTCACGTCGACGATCACCAGGCTGCCAGCCTTCGCGCCGTTCTCTACCAGGGCGTTGCGCAGCTCCCGATGGGCCAGGTACTGCAGGCGCAGGTCGATGGACAGGGCCAGGGTCTTGCCCGGCTTGGCATTGCGGGCGACCTGGACGTCCTTGATCAGACGGCCACGTCGATCCTTGAGGACCTGGCGCTTGCCGGGCACGCCGGCCAGCCATTCCTCGAACGAAAGCTCGACACCTTCGCGCCCACGATCATCGACATCGGTGAAGCCAACCACATGAGCGGTCACTTCACCCGCCGGATAGAACCGGCGGAATTCCTCGATCCCATAAACGCCCGGCAGCTTGTTGGCCAGAACAGCCTGCCCCTGCTCCGGGGTGAGGCCGCGCGCCAGGTACATGAATTCGCGATTGGCGTTCTGCTCGATGCGCTGGGCGAAGCCTTTCGGGTCCTGACCCAGCGCTTGGGCGATGCGCGGCCACTCGTCGCGAACCGCCATCAGATCCTTGGGGTTGGTCCAAAGCGTGGTGACCGGGGTACTCACCGCCAGCGGTTCACCATTGCGGTCGGTGATCAGGCCGCGGTGGGCGGGAATCGGGATATGCCGAACGCTACGAGCATCGCCATGCGCCTTGAGGAAGTCATGGTCGATCACGTGCAGGTCGACGATACGCCAGGAAATGGCGCCGACCATGATGGCAAGCAGGCCCAGAACGATCCGGAAGCGCCAGGGATAGAGTGCGCCTTCCAGCTTCATCATGGCGCCACCATCCGCACTTCGGCCGGATCAGGGATGCGCATCTTCAGCTGTTCGCTGGCCAGGGACTCGATGCGGTTGTGTGCGGTCCAGGTACTCTGCTCGAGGACCAGGCGCCCCCATTCGGCCTGGGCTTTGTCGCGCACGCTGAGTTCCGCGTAGAGCTCGTTGAGCAGCTTGCGGTTCCAGTGGGCGCTATAGGAAACGGCAATGGCGGACAGCAGGACGCCACCAAACAGCAGCAGCATCAGCAGGCTGCCACCGGGCAGGGGCTTGGCGTAAATGCGGCTCATCGCAGCTTCTCCGCCACACGCATGACTGCACTGCGCGAACGCGGGTTGGCCTTGAGCTCTTCGTCCGACGCGTATTGCGGCTTACCCAGCAGCTTCAGGCGCGGCTCGAAAACGGCCTGACGAATCGGCAGGTCGCGGGGCAGCTTGTCGGCTTCGCCCTTGGCGTGCTTGCGCATGAACTGTTTGACGATGCGGTCTTCCAGGGAGTGGAAGCTGATCACCACCAGGCGACCGCCAACGGCGACTGCCTCGAGCGCGGCATCAAGCCCCTGCTCAAGGTCGCCCAGTTCGTTGTTGACGTGAATTCGGATGCCCTGGAACGCACGGGTCGCAGGGTTCTTGCCCTTTTCCCAGGCCGGGTTGGCGGCGCTCAGTACGGCCGCAAGGTCGGCGGTGCGTTCGAAGGGCTTCTCTGCGCGACGCTGCACCACGGCACGGGCCATTCGCTTGGCAAAACGCTCTTCGCCGTAGTCCTTGAAGACACGGGCGATTTCGTCCTCGCTGGCACCGGCGATCCACTGCGCAGCGCTCTGGCCGCGATCAGGGTTCATGCGCATGTCCAGCGGGCCATCATTGAGAAAACTGAAACCACGCTCCGGATCGTCCAGCTGTGGGGACGAGACGCCAAGGTCGAGCAGAACGCCGTCCACCTTGCCATCCAGGCCGCGCTGGCGCACTTCGTCACCGAGCTCGGCAAAGCTCCTTTGCACAATGACAAAGCGGCCGTCATCGGCCGCCAGAGCTTGCCCCGTCGCAATCGCTTGCGGGTCCTTGTCGAATCCCAGCAAGCGCCCCCCGGGTCCAAGCCGCTCAAGGATGAGCCGGCTATGCCCGCCCCGCCCGAACGTGCCATCCAGGTAGCAGCCATCCGCGCGCAGGGCGAGGCCTTCCACTGCCTCTTCGAGCAGGACGGTGATATGGCGGAAGCTGCTGGTTGCACTCACAGGATTAGGTCACGTAGTTCGTCCGGCAGACCGCCGGGCTGTTTGATTGCCATGAGGTCTGCCTCGGAAATCGCGTTCCAGGCATCCTCATCCCACAGTTGGAATTTGTTCAGTTGACCGACCAGCATGGCCCGCTTGTCCAGTCCGGCGTGCTCGCGCAGGCGCGGCGGCACCAGAAAGCGACCGGCGCTATCGAGCTCCAGGTCCACGGCATTACCGATCAGCAAACGTTGCAGGCGACGAGTTTCCTCGCGCAGGGAAGGCAGCTCTCGTAGCTTGGCTTCGATGAGCTCCCATTCAGGCAGGGGGTAAACAGTCAAACAGGGATCGACGGCGTCGATTGTAACGATGAGCTGGCCACCACAACGCGAAACGAGCTCGTCCCGATACCGACTTGGCATCGCGAGTCGCCCCTTAGCGTCGAGACTGATGGCGTTGGCTCCGCGAAACACGGCTGCGCTCCCCCTTTGATTGGCTTTCCTTGCCGATAAATCCCACTTCTACCCACTTCACTCCACTTCCGCACACTATAGAAATGGGCCAGCCCCACCGTCAAGGCGCGCAAAAGCGGAAAATTCCTTACAGGACGGCAATTTAGCGAGGGCTGAGAGGGGATTTAGACGGTTTTGACGGAGTAAAGCAGGAGGAAAATCCAGCACTTACAAGGAGCTGAACTTCGAACTTAAAGTAATTTGTTAAGAGTAAGATCTTTTCGGCATTTGAAAGGAGGGGAACGCAACACCGAAGAGCTAACGCGGAGAGAAGTAAAAAAGCAGAGAGTCGATCTGTAAGCCGGGTTCTGTCGAGGACAGTCATTCATCTACGGCTGCCATCACTGACAGCCTTTAGCAACCTACCCGAATCCGACGCGGGCCACGCCATGGATTCCTATTTGGTCTTGCTCCGAGTGGGGTTTACCTAGCCACGAACTGTTACCAGTCGTGCGGTGCGCTCTTACCGCACCTTTTCACCCTTACCGGCGCTTACGCGCTTAGGCGGTTATTTTCTGCGGCACTTTCCGTAGGCTTGCGCCTCCCAGGCGTTACCTGGCACTCCGCCCTATGGAGCCCGGACTTTCCTCCCTCTCAAAATCGCAGAACGAAATGAGACAGCGACTGTCCGATCGACTCTCCGCCGCCAAGGTTAACGGCAGGCGCCTCCGAGAACAAGCTCAGGAATCAGCCTGTCGCTCCAGAGCCGCCTGATAGAGCAGATTCTTGCGCACACCGGTGATCTCCGCCGCCAGCGCGGCAGCCCGCTTGACCGGCATTTCAGCCAGCAGCAGATCCAGCACCCGCAGGACTTCGGCACTCAGCGCGCCCTCACCTTCCGGAGCCTGCCAGCCGCCCACCAACACTACGCACTCCCCCCGTTGCTGGTTGGAGTCAGCCGCCACCCAGCCGCACAGTTCATCCAGCGGCGCGCCCTTCAGAGTCTCGAAAGTCTTCGTCAGCTCACGCGCCAGCACTGCAGGACGATCACCACCGAAGACGCTGCGCATATCCTCCAGCGACTCCAGAATCCGGTGGGGTGCCTCATAGAAGATGAGGGTGCGCGGTTCCTCCCTCATTTCTTCCAGCCGCCCGCGACGCGCATTGGCCTTGGCCGGAAGGAAACCTTCGAAGATGAACCGATCCGACGGTAATCCGGCCGACGACAGGGCGGCGATCAGGGCGCAGGCACCGGGCACCGGCACCACCGCGACGCCAGCGGCACGCGCCTGGCGCACCAGGTGAAAGCCCGGATCTGAAATCAACGGCGTACCCGCGTCGGAAATCAGCGCCACGTCTTCTCCGGCCTGCAGGCGCGCGAGAAAGCGGCCACCCTGGTCGCGCTCATTGTGCTCATGGCAGGCCGCCAGAGGAGTTTCGATTCCGAAGTGCTGCAGGAGGCGCGCAGAGTGACGGGTATCCTCGGCGGCGATCAGAGCAACCTCCCGCAGCACCCGCAAAGCTCGGGCAGTGATGTCGTCGAGATTGCCGATTGGCGTTGCGACTACGTAAAGCGTGCCGGAGGCGTTGCCGCTGGCGGAGGAAAGAGTCACAAGGCACCTCGGAAAAGACTGAAAGCGCGCATTGTATCCCGATTCACCGGCCCGACATCGCGCCTCAACCGGTGCTTGGGTACAATCGCGTCTTTCTTTAACGAGTATCGGGATCGATAAATGATCGCTTGCCTGCGTCCGCTCTCCGCCCTATGCCTCGCTGGCCTGCTGGCTGCCTGCTCCAGCTCGCCCTCGTCCAGCCTTGGCGAATTGCCCCGCACCCCCGAGGCCAGCATCGAGCAACTGCTACAGCAGGCTAGCGAGGCCAAGCCGGAACAGGCCGTGCTGCTGCGTCTTTCTGCCGCCGACCTCGCCTACAAACAGCAGGACGTTGGCCGATCCGCTCGAATCCTTGAGCAGATTCCGATGGAAAGCCTGAAGCCCGCTCAGCAGATATTCGCCAGCACCCTGGCCGCTGAATTGGCCATGGCCCGCAACCAGCCGAAGAGCGCCCTCAAGGCCCTGAGCCACCCCAGCCTCGAGCACCTGGCCGAGCTGCCCGTCGACCAGCAGGTGCGCACCCAGCTCGTCCGCGCCCGCGCCCTGGAGGCCGATGGCCAGACCCTCGCCGCCGCACGCGAGCGTGTGTTCATTGCCCCCCTATTGAGTGGCGAAGCTGCCAGCAACAACCACGAAGCCATCTGGGCACTGGTTTCCAGCCTGCCGCTGGACCAGCTGCAAGGTGGCGCCGACAAGGATCTGGCCGGCTGGCTGGAGCTCGCGCGACTGACCAAGACGTCTTCCACCCTCGAACAGCAGCAGGCCGCTATCGACAACTGGCGTGCACAGAACCCGGACCACCCGGCCGCCAAGCAGCTGCCGCAGGCCCTGACCAAGCTGAAGGAAATCGCCGGCCAGCCGCTGACCAAGATTGCCCTGCTGCTGCCCCAGGAAGGCCAACTTGCCTCGGTATCCCGCGCACTGCGTGACGGTTTCCTCGCCGCCCACTACCAGGCCCAGCAATCCGGTCAGCCGCAACCAGCCATCGAGCTGTATGACAGCTCCAAGCTGACCTCCATCGACGACT
Organism: Pseudomonas sp. BN515; assembly: GCF_029873155.1. Lineage (NCBI taxonomy): Bacteria > Pseudomonadati > Pseudomonadota > Gammaproteobacteria > Pseudomonadales > Pseudomonadaceae > Pseudomonas > Pseudomonas sp. BN515. Next base: position 190,251 of record NZ_SSOH01000011.1, read on the forward strand.
TCTACCGCCAGGCCCAGGCCGACGGAGTGCAACTGGTGGTCGGTCCGCTGGAGAAGCCGCTGGTCAAGCAACTCAGCTCCCGCGAACAACTGCCCATCACCACCCTGGCCCTGAACTACAGCGACTCCGGCCAGGAAGGTCCTGCCCAACTCTTCCAGTTCGGCCTCGCCGCCGAAGACGAAGCACGCGAAGTGGCTCGTCGCGCCTGGGCTGACGGCATGCGCAGCGCCGTGGCACTCGTTCCTCGTGGCGAGTGGGGCGACCGTGTACTGCGCGCCTTCCAGCAAAGCTGGCAAGCTGAAGGCGGCCGACTGATCGCTGCCGAGCATGTCGATCAGCCTGTCGCACTGGCCCAGCAGATCGCCGATCTCTTCCAGCTCCGCCAGAGCGAAGCCCGCGCCAAGCGCCTGCAGGGAACCCTGGGAGTTCCGGTGGCCGCCCAGCCGGCACGCCGCCAGGACGTCGACTTCATCTTCCTCGCCGCTACCCCGCAGCAGGCCCAGCAGATCAAGCCGACCCTGGCCTTCCAGTACGCAGGCGATGTACCGGTCTACGCCACCTCCCACCTCTATTCCGCGAGCAACGACCCGGCCCAGTACCAGGACCTGAACGGCATTCGCTTCTGCGAGACCCCGTGGCTGCTGAATGGCGATGATCCGCTGCGCCAGCAGGTAGGCAGCCAATGGCCCCAGGCTGGCGGAAGCCTCGGCCGCCTCTACGCAATGGGCGCTGACGCCTATCGCCTGGCACCGCGCCTGACGCAACTGAAGGCCCTGCCGGAAACAAAGGTTGATGGCCTTTCCGGTCGCCTGACCCTCAACCCCGCTCGTCGAGTCGAGCGCCAGCTGCCCTGGGCCGAGTTCCGCGACGGCCAGGTCCAGCGCCTGCAAGACAGCGACTCTTGATCGATCGACGAGTCCGCGGGCAAGCGGCAGAAGCCGCTGCCCGCGCCCACCTGGAAGCAAATGGGCTTCGTCTGTTGTCCCAGAACTGGCTGTGCCGGCGGGGCGAGCTCGATCTGGTCATGCTCGACGGCGATACAGTAGTATTCGCCGAAGTCCGCTACCGGCGTCATGCCGGATGGGGCGGCGCACTCGAGAGCGTCGATGCCCGCAAGCGCGAAAAACTGGCATACGCCGCCCAGCAGTTCCTCCAGCAGGAATCCCGCTGGGCAAAACACCCTTGTAGATTTGATGTGATTGCCGTCGATGCAATGGACGGTGATTCGCCCCCGCGACTGACTTGGCTGAAGAACGCCTTCGACACCTGATCGGTCGCCCCACTGAAGGTCTTACCCGATGGACATGCAACCCCGTATCCGCCAACTCTTCCAAGCCAGCATCGACACCAAGCTGCAGGCCATGGAAGTGCTGGCCCCGCACATCGAGCACGGCAGCATGGTGATGGTCCACGCGCTGCTCAATGAGGGCAAGATCCTGTCCTGCGGCAACGGCGGCTCGGCCGGCGATGCCCAGCACTTTTCCTCGGAACTGCTCAATCGCTTCGAACGCGAGCGCCCGAGCCTGCCGGCCATTGCCCTGACCACCGACAGCTCGACCATCACCTCCATCGCCAACGATTACAGCTACAACGAAGTCTTTTCCAAGCAGATCCGCGCGCTCGGCCAACCTGGTGACGTCCTCCTGGCCATCTCCACCAGCGGCAACTCGGCCAACGTGATCCAGGCCATCCAGGCCGCCCACGACCGCGAGATGGTCGTCGTCGCCCTGACCGGGCGTGATGGCGGCGGCATGGCCTCCCTGCTTCTTCCGGAGGACGTGGAAATTCGTGTGCCGTCCAAGATCACCGCACGAATCCAGGAAGTGCACCTGCTGTCCATCCATTGCCTCTGCGACCTGATCGACCGCCAACTGTTTGGGAGTGAAGAATGATCCGTTCCCCACTGATACTCGCCGGCCTGGCCCTTTGCCTCGCGCTCTCCGGCTGCGGTGGCCGCACCATCGGCAAGACCATCGATGACCAGTCCACACCATCGAAAGTACGCGCCAAAGTCGAAGCGGCCAGCCCTGATCTGAAGACCAACTCGCACATCGTCGTATCCAGCTACAACGGCGTCGTCCTGCTTGCCGGCCAGACGCCGCGCGCCGACCTCAAGGAACTGGCCGGTCAGGCCGCCCAGTCCGCTCAGGGTGTTCGTCGTGTGCACAACGAGCTGCAAGTGCTGCCGCCCTCCTCCACCCTGGCGCGCATGAACGACAGCACCATCACCACCAAGATCACTACCCAGCTACTGGCCGACAGCAAGGTCCCCAGCTCGCAGATCAAAGTCATCACCGAGAACGGCATCGTCTATCTGCTGGGTCTGGTTACCCGCCAGGAAGCGCAGCTGGCCACCAGCATTGTCCAGAGCGTCTCTGGGGTACAGAAGATCGTCCGACTCTTCGAATACACCAACTGACCTTACGGCAGGCATGAAAAAGGCGATCCGGGGATCGCCTTTTTTATTACTTGACCACTTTCAGGCTGGGCCGGCCGCTGGGTCGCGAAGGCTCGCCACCCGAGCCCGACGGCTCGTCACCGGAAGGCCCATCGCCATCTGGCTCCGGATCATCACCAGGCAGCGGCGGCTCAAGATCGAACACCATGCCCTGGCCATTCTCACGGGCGTAGATGGCCATGACCGCAGCCGAAGGAATGTAGAGGCTATGGGCAACACCACCAAAACGCCCTTCGAAGCTCACCGCTTCGTTATCCATGTGGAGATGGCGCACCGCGCTCGGTGAAACATTGAGCACGATCTGGCCATCGTTGGCGTAACCGGGCGGAACCCGCACGCCGGCGTGCTCGGCATTGACCAATAGGTGCGGGGTGCAATCGTTGTCGACAATCCACTCATACAACGCGCGGACCAGATAGGGACGACTGGAATTCATCTAGGTCTCCTTAGCGCATTTCGCGCTCGACGGCGGACAGACTGGCCTGGAAGGAGTCACGGGCAAACGCCCGCTCCATGTAATCCAGGAGAGGCTTGGCCGGCCGCGGCAATTCGATGCCCAGTACGGGAAGGCGCCAGAGAATCGGCAGCAGGCAGCAATCCACCAGGCTGAAATCTTCGCTCAGAAAGAAGGGCTTGTCCGCAAAGAGTGGCGACACGCCAGTCAGGCTTTCACGAAGCTCCTTGCGCGCCAGCGCCTTGTCGGCGTCCTTGCTGCGCGGATCGAGAATGCGGTCCACCAGCGAGCACCAGTCGCGCTGCACGCGATGGATGAGCAGGCGGGTATTGGCACGAGCCACCGGATACACCGGCAGCAGCGGCGGATGGGGATATCGCTCTTCGAGATACTCCATCACTACCGTGGATTCATAGAGAGCCAGATCGCGATCCACCAAGGTCGGAACGCTGCCATAGGGGTTCACCTCGGCCAGCTTGGGTGGGCAACGGCCCGGCTCGACATTGATGATCTCGGCGGCGACCCCCTTCTCGGCGAGCACAATGCGCACGCGATGGGAGTAGTGGTCGGCAGGGTCGGAATAACAGGCCAGCCTATTGGTGACGGCCATTGCGCCCTCCTCACTCGAATTATTCAGGGGCAGAAAGACGCGCGCGCCCTATAAGGGCGCGCGCTTTGACAACGGTACAGCGGCGTATCAGTGAACGTCCTTCCAGTACTCACGCTTGAGCAGGTAGGCGAACACGAAGAAGAACGCCAGGTACAGCAGGACATAGGTACCGATGCGCTGGCTTTCCAGCTTGACCGGGTTGGCCGAGTAGGCGAGGAAGGTCACCAGGTTCTGGACCTTCTCGTCGAACTCAGCTTCGGTCAGCTTGCCGGTCTTCGGCAGCACGGTCAGCTGGTCGCAGGCCTCATGGGTCAGCGGTGCACCAGTCAGCGGATCGAACTGCTTCTTGCCGTCCTCAACCACTTGAACCTGCTTGCAACCAACGACCTGACGGCCCTGCAGGCTGACCAGTACGTTCGGCATGCCCACGTTCGGGAAGACCTTGTTGTTCACGCCCCACGGACGTGCAGGATCTTCATAGAAGGAACGCAGGTAGCTGTACAGCCAGTCGGTGCCACGTACGCGGGCAACCAGGGTCAGGTCCGGCGGCGCTGCACCGAACCATACCTTGGCGTCCTGCGGCTGCATGCCGATCTTCATGTGGTCGCCGATCTTGGCGCCAGTGAGGACCAGGTTCTGCAGCATCAGCTCTTCCGAAATGCCCAGATCCTTGGCTACGCGCTCGTAACGCTGGAACTTGGCACTGTGGCAGCCCATGCAGTAGTTCGCGAAGGTACGCGCGCCGTCCTGCATGGCAGCCTTGTCGGTCAGGTCGATGTCGACCTTGTCCAGATGTACATCATGACCGCCAGCAGCAAAGGAAAGAGCCGGCAGAGCAGCAAATACAAATGCAGCAAATAGCTTTTTCATCAGCCTGTCACCCTTTCCGGTACCGGTTTGGTTTTTTCCATCCTTGTGTAGAACGGCATCAGGATGAAGTACGCGAAGTACAGGGTGGTGCACACCTGGGACAGCAGGGTACGACCCGGAGTCGGAGCCAGAACACCCAGTACGCCGAGGATGACGAAGGAAATGCAGAACACCAGCAGCCAGATTTTGCTCAGCCAGCCCTTGTAACGCATGGACTTCACAGGGCTGCGGTCCAGCCACGGCAGCACGAACAGCACGGCGATGGCAGCACCCATGGCGATTACGCCGAGGAGCTTGTCCGGTACCGCACGGAGGATCGCGTAGAACGGAGTGAAGTACCAAACCGGCGCGATGTGCTCAGGAGTCTTGAACGGGTTGGCCTGTTCAAAGTTCGGCTTCTCGAGGAAGTAACCACCCATTTCCGGGAAGAAGAACACCACGAAGCAGAACACGAAGAGGAACACCACTACGCCGACGATGTCTTTCACGGAGTAGTAGGGGTGGAACGCGATACCGTCGAGCGGAATGCCGTTCTCGTCCTTCTTCTTCTTGATGTCAACGCCGTCCGGGTTGTTCGAACCCACTTCGTGCAGCGCCAGGATATGCAGCACGACCAGACCGAGCAGGACGATCGGCAGGGCGATCACGTGCAGGGCGAAGAAGCGGTTCAGGGTAATACCGGAGATCAGGTAGTCACCGCGGATCCACTGGGTCAGGTCATCACCCACAACCGGGATGGCACCGAACAGCGAGATGATCACCTGGGCACCCCAGTAGGACATCTGGCCCCAGGGCAGCAGGTAGCCCATGAAGGCCTCGGCCATCAGGGCGAGGTAGATCAGCATGCCGAAGATCCACACCAGTTCACGCGGCTTCTGGTAGGAACCGTAAAGCAGGCCGCGGAACATGTGCAGGTAGACAACGATGAAGAACGCCGATGCACCGGTGGAGTGCAGGTAGCGGATGATCCAGCCGTACTCCACGTCGCGCATGATGTACTCGACGGACGCAAAGGCTTCTTCTGCGGACGGAGTGAAGCTCATGGTCAGCCAGATACCGGTGAGGATCTGGTTGACTAGTACCAGCAGTGCCAGCGAACCGAAGAAATAGAAGAAGTTGAAGTTCTTCGGCGCGTAGTACTTGCTCAGATGGTCTTCCCACATCTTGGTCGCGGGGAAGCGCGCATCGACCCATTCCATGAATTTGCTCATCAGGCCTTCTCCTGGTCCACACCGACGACGATGACGTCATCCGTCTCATACGAGTACGGCGGCACCGGCAGGTTGATCGGCGCGGGTTGCGCCTTGTAGACACGGCCGGCGAGGTCATAGCGGGAGCCATGGCAGGGGCAGAAGTAGCCACCAACCCACTCGGCACCCAGGTCAGCCGGGGCGACTTCCGGGCGGAAGGACGGCGAGCAGCCCAGGTGGGTGCAGATGCCGACCAGTACCAGAATTTCCGGCTTGATCGAGCGGCTGACCGGATCCACGTAGGTCGGCTGCACCGAAGCCTTGGACTCCGGGTCGGCCATGCGGTCGTGGATCTTCGGCAGGTTAGCCAGGATTTCCTCGGTACGACGCACGATGAACACCGGCTGACCACGCCATTCGGCAATGATCTGCTGGCCTGCTTCGACCTTGCTTATATTCACCTTGACCGGTGCACCCGCGGCCTTGGCCTTGGCACTGGGCAGCCATGACCCCACGAACGGGACCGCAGCCCCCACCGCTCCCGCAGCACCGACCACGGACGTGGCCGCTACGAGGAAGCGACGCCGGCCTGCATTCACGCCGTCATTGCTCATTCAGTCGTCTCCCATCAGCTTCTGTGGCCTGTTGTTCAGGCCTCTACTAAGTAAAAAATCGAGCCGCGCAAAAAATTCGCCAAATGGTAAAGAAAACCCCCTTTGCTGACAAGGTAATAGCCGGATACAAATGACCCGAAAGCCTTGATTGGCGGGGGATCCGCGCGTGCGACAAGCTGTCGCAGGACGTAATTCTTTGCGCATAAAAAAACGCCCAGCTCCGAAGAAACTGGGCGTTTTTTGCAAGCGTCGGATTAACGCTTGGAGTACTGCGGACGCTTACGCGCTTTACGCAGACCGACTTTCTTACGTTCAACTTCGCGAGCATCGCGAGTTACGTAGCCGGCCTTACGCAGCGGGCTGCGCAGGGTCTCGTCGTATTCGATCAGGGCGCGGGTGATGCCGTGGCGGATAGCACCGGCCTGACCGCTTACACCACCGCCAACGACGGTAACGTAGATATCGAACTTCTCGACGGTCTCGGTCAGCTCCAGGGGCTGACGCACGACCATGCGAGCGGTTTCGCGGCCGAAGAAGGTATCCAGGCTGCGGTTGTTGATGGAGATCTTGCCAGTGCCCGGACGCAGGAAGACGCGAGCGGTAGCAGTCTTACGACGGCCGGTGCCGTAATTTTGAGTCGCCGACATAATGAACTTATCCCGTTAAATCTTCAGTTCTTGGGGCTGCTGAGCGGTGTGCGGGTGAACAGCACCCTTGTACACCTTCAGCTTGCGATACATGTCGCGGCCCAGCGGATTCTTCGGCAGCATGCCTTTTACCGCGGTCTCGATCACGCGCTCAGGGGCCTTGGCAATCAGCTTCTCGAAGTTGATTTCCTTGATGCCACCCGGGAAGCCGGAGTGCGAGTAGTACATCTTGTCGGTGGTCTTGGCACCGGTAACACGAACCTGCTCGGCATTGATCACGACGATGTAGTCGCCGGTGTCAACGTGAGGGGTGTATTCGGGCTTGTGCTTGCCACGCAGACGGCTGGCAATTTCGGTGGCCAGACGACCCAGGGTCTGACCTGCAGCGTCGACGACGTACCAGTCGCGCTTAACAGTTTCCGGTTTTGCAGTAAAAGTCTTCATTCGCTATAGCCTCAGGGGCCGCCCTGAAAATAAGACGGCGGATCTTACTGAATAGTGCTCGCCCTGACAAGTCAGGGACAGCCGGAAACAGACGCTATCGGGGGCTCGGGTCAGCGCGTCCGCTACGGCAAAAGGTTTTTCGGCGGGCTAGGCATCCCCACCTTCAATCTTCGCAGGCTAGGCATCCCCGCAAAGAAAGCCGCGGAATTATGCCGATTGCAGGAAAAATTTCAACCTGATTTCATGCGTTCTTTATCGAAGACGCAGGAGGCAGCGATGGAATACCGCCAACTTGGCCGCACTGATCTCAAGGTCAGCAGCCTTTGCCTGGGGACGATGACCTGGGGCGAGCAGAACACCGAGACCGAAGCCTTTGCCCAGATCGAGCGTGCCAAGGCCTACGGCATCAACTTCATGGATACCGCCGAGATGTATCCGGTGCCGCCACGCGCCGAAACCTACAGCGCCACCGAAACCATCATCGGCAACTGGTTCGCCAGGCGCCGTGACCGCGCCGACTGGATCCTGGCGAGCAAGGTCGCCGGCCCCGGCAACGGCATCAGCCACATCCGCGGCGGCAACCTGAAGCACAACCGCCAGCACATCACCGCCGCCCTGGATGCCAGCCTCAAGCGCCTGCAGACCGACTGGATCGACCTCTACCAGCTGCACTGGCCCGAGCGCAGCACCAACTTCTTCGGCCAGCTCGGCTATCAGCACAAGGACGAAGCATTCACTCCGCTGCAGGAAACCCTCGAAGTACTCGGCGAACAGGTGAAAGCCGGCAAGATCCGCCACATCGGCCTGTCCAACGAAACGCCCTGGGGAACGATGAAGTTCCTCCAACTGGCCGAGCAACTCGGTCTGCCCCGCGCCGTGTCCATCCAGAACCCTTACAACCTGCTCAACCGCAGCTTCGAGGTGGGCCTGGCCGAAGTGGCGATGCGCGAGCAGTGTGGCTTGTTGGCCTATTCGCCCATGGCCTTCGGCATGCTCTCCGGCAAGTATGAGGACGGCGCCCGCCCGGCCAACGCCCGGATTACCCTGTTCAGCCGTTTCACCCGCTACACCAACCCACAATCCCAGTCCGCCTGCTCGCGCTATGTCCAACTGGCTCGCGAACATGGCCTGGACCCGGCGCAGATGGCTCTGGCCTTCGTGACTGCGCAACCTTTCGTGACCAGCAACATCATCGGGGCCACCTCCCTGGAGCAGCTGGAAGCGAACCTGCGCAGTACCGAGCTGACGCTTTCGGAAGACGTGTTGGAAGGCATCGCCGCCATCCACAAGGACCAGCCGAACCCGGCTCCGTAAAAACGCAGAAGCCCGGCAATTGCCGGGCTTCTCGCATCCGCCGGAGGCTCAGACCAGGGAGCGGGCGATGATCTCCTTCATGATTTCGTTTGTGCCGGCATAGATCCGCTGCACGCGCGCATCTGCCCAGGCCCGCGCCACCGCGTACTCCCACATGAAGCCGTAGCCACCGTGCAGTTGCACGCACTCGTCCAGCACCTTGCACTGCAGGTCGGTACCCCAGTACTTGAGCATTGCCGCAGTGGGCACATCCAGCTTGCCTTGCAGGTGCAGCTCCAGGCACCGATCAACGAAGACACGGCCAATCTGGATCTCGGTAGCCATTTCCGCCAGCTTGAAGCGGGTGTTCTGGAATTCGGCGACTGACTTGCCGAACGCCTTGCGCTCGCGGGTGTAATCCAGGGTCCAGTTCAGCGCCGCCTCGGCCGAGGCCAACGCGCCGATGCCGACCGTCAGGCGCTCCTGGGGCAACTCTTGCATCAGATAGGCGAATCCCATGCCCGCCTGGCCCAGCAGATTCTCCTTCGGCACGCGAACATCCTGGAAGAACAGCTCGGAGGTGTCCTGGGCCTTCATGCCCACTTTTTCTAGACGTTTGCCCTTGGCGAAGCCCGGCGTGCCCGCTTCCACCAGGAACAGGCTGGTGCCCTTGGCGCCCGCCTTGGGATCGGTCTTGGCCACCACAATCACCAGATCGGCCAGGAAACCGTTGGTGATGAAGGTCTTGGAGCCATTGATGACGTACTCGTCGCCGTCCAGCACAGCGGTGGTCTTCACGCCCTGGAGGTCGGAACCGGCGCCCGGCTCGGTCATGGCGATGGCCGTCACCAGCTCGCCGCTGACCAGCTTGGGCAGGTATTTCAGCTTCTGCGCCCCGGAACCGTAGTGAAGGATGTAGGGCGCAACGATGTCTGAGTGTAGGGAAAAGCCGATGCCGGTCAGGCCCAGGCGGCCGATCTCCTCGATCACCACCGCGCTGTAGAGGAAGTCAGCGCCCATGCCGCCGTACTCCTCCGGGATATGCGAGCAGAGCATTCCGGCCTCGCCAGCTTTGTTCCACAGGGTCCGGTCGATATGGCCGTCCTTCTCCCACTGGTGGTGATAGGGCACCGCCTCCTGCTCGAGGAACTTACGCACGCTATCGCGGAAGAGTTCGTGATCGGAGCTGAACAGGGTTCTCGGGATCATGGCATCACCTTGGAATGAAACTGCTTGTCGTGTGGGGTTCGGAGGCCACCGACTCTAGGCCAGTCCCCTGCCCCGCCATACTGGACACATAGGACAAAAAATAAGACGATCCAGCCGCAGAATGACCGCTTTCCCCTAATAAGAACAACACCATGAGCATTACGCAGTCTCCCAACCTTCGACAGGTCAGCATCCTGGCCATCGACGGTGTCTTCGCCTCCACCCTGATGCAGGCCAAGGACTTCTTCCACATGGCCAGCCTGCGCTTCGGCAAGCTGCAGGGCAAAGGTTTTACCCCCGCCTTCCAGACCCGCCTGGTCAGCCCTGATGGCCAGCCGGTGACCAGTTTCAGCGAGGTACGCATCCCGGTGGACGGGGCGCTGGATGAAGCGGACATCATCGTCATCCCGACCTTCTGGGGTGACTTCGACGCCCTGCTCGCCCGCTACCCAAGCGTCTGCGAGTGGTTGCGCGAACGCCACGCTGCCGGCAGTGCCATCTGCGGCGAAGCGTACGGGGTGTTCTGGATGGCCCAGGCCGGCCTGCTGGACGGCAAGGAAGCAACCACCTACTGGCGCTTCTTCGGCGAATTCGCCGAACGCTTCCCCAAGGTTCTGCTGAACCAGGACAAGCACCTTTCCGATGCCGACAACCTCTACTGCGCCGGCGGCGTCACCTCGGCCTGCGACCTCTATATCTACCTGATCGAGCGCTTCTGCGGCGCGGGTATCGCCCAGGCCGTGGCCCGCGACATCCTCTATGAAGTGCAGCGCAGCTACACGCCGGGCCGCATCGGCTTCGGCGGACAGAAACTGCACCACGACATGACCATCCTGCAGATCCAGCATTGGCTGGAAGACCACTTCGCCGACAAGTTCCGCTTCGAGGATGTAGCGCGGGAACACGGCATGAGCATTCGCAATTTCATGCGGCGATTCCAGGCAGCCACCGGCGACAAACCACTGCACTACCTGCAGCGGTTACGCATCGAAACGGCGAAAGGGCTGCTCTCGGCTACGCGCAAGAGCATCAAGACCATCAGTTACGAAGTGGGCTACGACGACGCCAGCTTTTTCGCCCGACTGTTTCGGCAGCACACCCAGCTCTCACCTAATCAGTACCGCCGCCAGTACCAGCAGAAAGGCGAGTGAAACTGCTGCGCTCGGCCATGCCGTGTTGGAAACAGCCTCAGAATGCTCATTTACAGCTCGTAAACTGCGCCTCTTCGGCTGCCTCCGCCTTGCCTGGCCTTCGCTCGCGACGTTTTCACGTTAGGTGCGGCGCCATCCCAAGGATGGGTTGGCCGCCACCGCCACCGCCCTATGATCGGCCCATGCCCGAACGGGATGCCCCGCACCCGCGCCAGCCCCGGCGCGGGAGGACAACAACAAGAAAAGGTCCATCGCCATGCGCCGCTACCTGCTTGCCCTGCTGGCCGCCTGCAGCCTCACCGCTGTGGCGGACGACAACTGGAAACCCTTCCCCTACGACAAGGCCGCCTACGACTATTCCGGCGACAAGCTGCGCGAAGCCTGGCCTCGACTGACCCGCGGCTTTGGCGCGAACTACCCCTACCCGGACGCCGACTGGGTCGTAACCATGGCCACCAAGTACCCCAAGGCCCTGGAGCTCACCGTGACCGGCAATACCGGCTTCACCGGCAAGCCAGAGGAGGCCGAGGTATATGCGGCCAAGCTGCAGGACGTGTGGCGCCTGATGTTCCGTGGCGACTTCGCCGCAGCCAAGAAGCAAGGCCTGGCCCTAGGCGTCGGCGGCCAGATCCCCGCCATGTTCGCCCAGGTGGTTTACGCCATGTTCCTGGTGCCGGACCAGACGGAGAAGCATCGCCTGCTGGAAGAAGTGATCCGCTATACCGATGAGGCCGGCGAGCTGGTGAAGGCCGACGTAGTCGCCCAGTTCGGCAGCGCCTACGCCAAGGCCCGCCTTGGCGAGGAGCTACCGGTACCGGTGGTGCTCAAGCGTGGTTACACCAGCCAGATCCCCGAAGAACTGGATGCGCTGCTGAAGACGCAGCCGCAACAGCCGTTCGCCCTGGCGCTCTACGGTGGCTACGAGGCCGGCGTGATCCGCCGGGTCGGCAAGCTGGTGGGCAAGATGACCTACGGCGTCAGCTCGGACAAGATGGAGCAGTACTTCGCCCGTTCCTTCAAAGCCACGGACGACCTGCCCATCGGCCACTATGAGTACGCCAACGCGCTGGATTACGTATACGGCGAGGACGAGGAAGCCAAGGCGCTGGACCACCTGAAAAAGGCTGTGGCGATCAAGCCGATCAACGCCATGGAAGCCCTGGAAGTGGCCCATGCGCAGAAGCTGCTGAAACAGCGGGAAGAGAAGCTGGCGCAGAACTGAGCCCACAAGCCGGAATGAAAAAAGGCTGCCCTCGGGCAGCCTTTTTCATTACACCGACCTCAGGGTTTGTGAGGCCGCGACAGGAACTCGTGCGACTGCATCTCCAGCAGGCGGCTGAGGGTGCGCTGGAACTCGAAGTTCAGGCGGCCACCGGAGTAGAGATCCTTCAGCTCCACCTCGGCAGAGATGATCAGCTTCACGTTGCGATCGTAGAACTCGTCCACCAGGTTGATGAAGCGCCGCGCCATGTCGTCCTTGGCCACGCCCATCTGCTCGACGTTGGCGAGGATCACCGCGTGGAAGATCTTGCCCAGTTCGATGTAGTCGTTCTGGCTGCGCGGACCATCGCAGAGCTCACGGAACTCGAACCAGGCAACGTCTTCGCAGACGCGCACGGCACGGATTTCGCGGTTCTCGATCATCAGGGCTTCGTTTTCCTGGGCCATGGTGCAGTCAGGCAGCAGGCTCTTGAAGCTGCGGCTCAGGCTGGCCTCGGCCTCGGCGTCCAGCGGGAAGTGGAACAGCTCGGCCTGTTCCAGGGCGCGCAGGCGGTAGTCGACACCGCTGTCGACGTTGACGATATCGGTGTGCTCCTTGAGCAGCGCGATGGCCGGCAGGAAACGCGCACGCTGCAGGCCGTCCTTGTAGAGCCCATCAGGAACGATGTTGGAGGTCGCCACCAGGCTGACGCCATTCTTGAACAGTTCTTCGAGGAGCGTGGCCAGAATCATGGCGTCGGTGATATCGGAGACGAAGAATTCGTCGAAGCAGATCACCCGGGCCTCGTCGGCAAAACGCTTGCCAATGATGGTCAACGGGTTCTTCTCGCCCTTGAGGGTTTTCATTTCCTCGTGGACGCGCTTCATGAAACGGTGGAAGTGGGTACGCATCTTCTGCTTGAACGGCAGCGCGTCGTAGAAGGTGTCCACCAGGTAGGTCTTGCCGCGACCCACGCCACCCCAGAAGTACAGGCCCTTGACCGGGCCCTGGCGCTTCTTGCCGAACAGGCTGCCCAGCAGGCCGGGCTTGCTGCGGTCATCGGCGATCAGGTCGTCGTACAGCCGCTGCAGATGGCGAACGGCGGCTTCTTGCGCGGCATCGTGGAAGAAATCCGGCCGCTTGAGATCGGACTGGTAGCGCTCGAGGGGGGTCATGATCGATAGCAAGGCAACGAAAAACGGGGCGGCTACTTTAGAGCTTGCCCCGTTGATTGGCAATTGGCCGGCAGAACCGGCCGCTGGGAAGACAGTTATTCCTGAGGTGCGAGAGCCGAATAGAGGCGCTGGATCGCCGCATCTCGGGCTGCATCGTCAACGAATGCGGGGCTGGAAGCGACTTGCTCATCGTCCAGCCAGATACCGAACGCGTCACCTTCCACACGCAGGTCCAACTCATCACCCGACTGCAGACGCTTGCTGACCTGCCCGGCAGCCTTGCCATCGGCGAAGGAGCGGGACAGCAGCAGCTGCTCGCCATCGGCATCCAGCAGGCGGAAACGGAAGCTGCCGTCCTCGTCGCGGAAGCTGACAAAGCGAGCGCTTTTGGTCGCCTTCTTCTTCGCCTCGGCGCCGGCCTGCACGTTGGTGCGGAACGAGCGTAGACCCACCGCTTCGCGCAGCTCGTTGAGGAACGGGGTAGCGATCTTGCGGGCCTTGGCGGCACCAGTGAGGAGGATGTCCTCCAGATCGGACGGACGCTCGATCAGCGCGTGATAGCGCTCGCGAGCTTCGCCCAGTTCGTTGTCCAGCAGCTGGAACAGGCGCTGCTTGGCTTCGCCCCAGGCGAGACCCGCCAGCAACTCGGCGCGGAACTCGGCCAGTTGCGCGGGAGTGGCAAAGGCCTGGTAGAGGGTGAAGAGGTGGGAGTTGTCCGGATCCTTCGGCTCACCGGGAGCGCGGGAGTCGGTGACGATGCGCGCGATGGCATCCTTCAACTGCTTGGCACTGCCGAACAGTGGAATGGTGTTGTCGTAGCTCTTGGACATCTTGCGGCCGTCGAGGCCGGGCAGGGTCGCCACCTCTTCCTCGATCACCGCTTCCGGCAGGGTGAAGAACTCACGACCGGCGCCGAACAGGTGGTTGAAGCGCTGGCCGATGTCGCGGGCCATTTCAACGTGCTGGATCTGGTCACGGCCGACCGGCACCTTGTGGGCGTTGAACATCAGGATGTCCGCGGCCATCAGCACCGGGTAGCTGTACAGGCCCATGGTGACGCCGGCGTCCGGGTCTTCACCGTTTTCCAGGTTCTTGTCCACCGACGCTTTGTAGGCATGGGCGCGGTTGAGCAGGCCCTTGGCGCTGACACAGGTCAGCAGCCAGGTGAGCTCGGGAATTTCAGGAATGTCGGACTGGCGATAGAAGGTCGCCTTGTCGACATCCAGGCCACAAGCCAGCCAGGTGGCGGCGATCTCAAGGCGCGAGCGCTGAATACGGGCCGGGTCGTCGCACTTGATCAGGGCGTGGTAGTCGGCCAGGAAGTAGAAGGAATCGACGTCGCTGGCGCGGCTGGCGACGATGGCCGGACGGATGGCGCCAGCGTAGTTGCCGAGGTGCGGCGTGCCGGTGGTGGTAATGCCGGTAAGGATACGAGTAGTCATGGTGTTCGCTTGTCGGACTTAATTCGGAATCAGAGGCGCGGCAGGACCAGGTCCTTGAGGTCGGTCAGCTTGCCGTGGAAGAAGTGCCCGCATTCTGCCACTTTCAGCAGCTCATGGGGGCGCGCGAGGCCGGCGGACCAGTCGTACACGGCCTGGGGCGATACGACTTCATCCGCGTCAGGCTGGATCACGGTCAACTGGCCGGACTCGGGCAATGGGTTGTCGTCAGTCATGCGCATCACCGCCGGCGCCACCATGAACAGGCGCGGCACATCGATGCCCCGGCGCGCCAGTCGTCCCGCGAGGCTGGCAGCGACGAAGCCGCCGAAGGAGAACCCCATCAGGGTCAGGGGCAGCTCCGGGCGCTGGCCATGGAACCAGTGGGCCGCCGCTTCGGCGTCATCCACTTCACCGGTGCCCATGTCATGGCTACCGGCGCTGGCGCCGACGCCGCGATAGTTGAAACGCAAGGTGCTGTAACCTGCGTCACGAGCGGTACGCTGCAGGGTGGAAACCACCTTGTTGAGCATGGTGCCGCCCTGCACCGGATTGGGATGACAGATCAGCACCAGGCCCTTGGCCTCGGGCAGATCGAGATGCAGCGCTTCGAGCTGGCCGCAAGGGCCATCGAGCAGGAGAGGGATTTCGCGGCTCAACTGGGGAAACTCCGTGACCCCGTGACGGGTCGACTCGTCTTGGATTAGCACAACAGGGCTTGCGTCGCGGTATACAGCGCGGATTCGAGCCGTTAACGTAAAGCAAAGCCGTTTATAGAGGAAGGACTCGTGGAACAGTCGCTCACCGTCTGGTTGTTACCAGCCTTCGCCCTGCTCGCCGGTATCGGCATCGGTTTCCTGATCGCCCGCCTGGTGCCCAATGCGGCTCCGGGCCGGACACAGCGTCAGCTGGATGATCTGCAGGAACGCTTCGATACCTACCAGAGCGAGGTGGTCACTCACTTCAACACCACCGCCAACCTGGTGAAGAAGCTCACCCAGAGCTATCAGGAAGTGCAGGAACATCTGTCCGAAGGCGCCAGCCGCCTGGCCCTGGACGAGCTTACCCGCCAGCGCCTGCTGGCCGCCCTGCACGCCGACGAGGCCGCCAGTCCGCGCGAGCGTCTGACCCCGCCGAAGAGCAACGAAGCTCCCAAGGACTACGCGCCCAAAGCTCCAGATGCCCCCGGCACCCTGGACGAAACCTTCGGCCTGAAAGGCAAGTACTGATTCCGCCAAAGCTCGGCCGGACAACCCGGCCAGCCAAACCGGAAGCCAACAAAAAGCCCCGCAATCGCGGGGCTTTTTGTTGGGCTGTCGCTTAGATCGCGCCGCGCTCGCGGAGCAGATCGATCACCAGCTTCGCACCCTCTTCCACGTTGGTGGACTGGGTGTCGATCACCAGATCGGCATTCAGCGGCACATCGTAGGGGAAGGACTCGCCCGGGATGTTGTCCTGGCCAGCTGCGTAAAGTCCCTGCGGATCGCGCTCGCGGCAAGCCAGCGGCGACGCCTGGACATAGACGGTGATCAGGCGATCGGCACCGATGAGGGCCTTGGCCTGTTCGCGACCTTCGGCATCCGGCGCAACGAAGGCAGCCAGGGTGACCAGGCCGGCTTCGTTGAACTGACGCGCAACGTGAGCGGCACGACGCCAGTTCTCGGTACGTCCGGCGCGATCCTGCGGCAGGCCCTTGTTCAGGTCATGACGCAGGTTCTGACCATCCAGCACGTAAACGGCACGGCCCATGTCGAACAGCTTGCGCTCCACGGCATAAGCCAGGGTGCTCTTGCCAGCGCCGGACAGGCCGCTGAACAGCACGGTGGCCGGCTGTTGGCCGAAGCGCGCGGCGCGCTCTTCGCGGGATACGTGAGCCTGCTTGCCGTGGTGACCATCGACATTACGACCCGCCTGCGGATCGGCGATGATCATGCCGGCGCCGACGGTGCCGTTGGTCAGGCGATCGATGACGATGAAGGCACCAGTGGTGCGGTTCTGCTCGTAGCCATCGAGGGCGATGGGCGCATCCAGGCTGACCTTGACCTTGGCGATCTCGTTCAGTTGAAGGCTGCTGCCAGCGGTTTCCTCAAGGGTGTTCACATCCACCTTGTGGGTGATGCTCGGAATCGAGCCCGGCACGTAGCTGGTCGCGCGCTTGATGTCGTACTTCTTGCCCGGGAGCATCGGCTCTTCGGACATCCACACCAGCATCGCTTCGAA
Organism: Pseudomonas sp. BN515; assembly: GCF_029873155.1. Classification (NCBI taxonomy): domain Bacteria; kingdom Pseudomonadati; phylum Pseudomonadota; class Gammaproteobacteria; order Pseudomonadales; family Pseudomonadaceae; genus Pseudomonas; species Pseudomonas sp. BN515. Next base: position 207,226 of record NZ_SSOH01000011.1, read on the forward strand.
GCCTTCGGTGATCTGCGGACGGTTGTCGGCATGCACCAGCATGTCCCCGCGGGAGACGTCGATTTCGTCTTCCAGGGTCAGGGTGACGGCCTGGCCCGGACCGGCCTGTTCCAGTTCGCCTTCATAGGTGACGATGGACTTGACCCGGCTGCCCTTGCCCGACGGCAGAGCCACCACCTCATCCCCCTTGCGCACGATGCCGCTGGCCAGGGTGCCGGCGAAACCGCGGAAGTTGAGGTTCGGACGGTTCACATACTGCACCGGGAAGCGCATGTCGGAGACGTTGCGGTCACCGGCGATTTCCACGGTTTCAAGGATTTCCATCAGCGACTGGCCGGTGTACCAGGGCGAGCGCTCGCTCTTGTTCACCACGTTGTCGCCCTTCAGCGCCGACATCGGCACGAAGTGGATCGACGTGGGATTGAGCTTGATGCGTTCGGCAAACTGCAGGTAGTCGGCCTTGATGCTCTCGAACACACCCTGGTCGAAGTCTTTCAGGTCCATCTTGTTGATGGCGACGACGATGTGCTTGATACCCAGCAAGGACGCGATGTAGCTGTGCCGGCGGGTCTGGGTCTGCACGCCGTAGCGGGCGTCGACCAGGATGATGGCCAGGTCACAGGTGGACGCGCCGGTGGCCATGTTGCGGGTGTACTGCTCATGGCCGGGGGTGTCGGCAATGATGAACTTGCGCTTGGCGGTGCTGAAGTAGCGGTACGCCACGTCGATGGTGATGCCCTGCTCGCGCTCGGCCTGCAGGCCGTCTACCAGCAGCGCCAGGTCGACGTCGTCACCGGTGGTGCCGACCTTCTTCGAGTCGCGGGTGATGGCTTCCAGATGGTCTTCGTAGATCATCTTGGAGTCGTGCAGCAGGCGCCCGATCAGGGTGCTCTTGCCGTCGTCGACGTTGCCGCAAGTGAGGAAGCGCAGCAGTTCCTTGCGTTCGTGCTGGGCCAGGTACGCGAGGATGTCCTCGCTGATCAGATCGGATTGATGGCTCATGGTGCGGAATCCTTAGAAATAGCCCTGACGTTTTTTCTCTTCCATCGAGCCGGCGGCGTCGTGGTCGATGACCCGGCCCTGGCGTTCGGAAGTACGGGTCAGGAGCATTTCCTGGATGATTTCCGGCAACGTGGTCGCCGTGGACTCCACCGCGCCGGTCAGCGGGTAGCAGCCCAGGGTGCGGAAGCGCACCATACGCTTCTCGATGCGTGCTTTCTCCTCGTCGGAGAGGTGCTCGAGAATGCGCTCGTCGTCGATCATGATCAGCGTGCCGTTCTTCTCGATGACTTCACGCTCAGCAGCGAAGTACAGCGGGACGATCGGGATCTGTTCCAGATAGATGTATTGCCAGATGTCCAGCTCGGTCCAGTTGGACAGCGGGAAGACGCGGATCGACTCGCCCTTCTTCACCTTGCCGTTGTAGACGTTCCACAGCTCCGGGCGCTGATTCTTCGGATCCCAGCGGTGCTTGCTGTCGCGGAAGGAGTACACGCGCTCCTTGGCACGGGACTTCTCCTCGTCGCGACGGGCCCCGCCGAAGGCTGCATCGAAGCCGTACTTGTCGAGCGCCTGCTTCAGACCCTCGGTCTTCATCACGTCAGTGTGCTTCGCGCTGCCGTGGGTGAAGGGGTTGATGCCCTGGGCGACGCCTTCCGGGTTCACGTGAGTGATCAGGTCCAGGCCCATCTCGGCGACCATCTTGTCGCGGAACTGGTACATCTCCTGGAACTTCCACCGGGTGTCGACGTGCATGACCGGGAAGGGCAGCTTGCCGGGGAAGAACGCCTTGCGCGCCAGGTGCAGCATGACGGCGGAGTCTTTACCGATGGAATAGAGCATCACCGGGTTGTCGAATTCGGCGGCCACTTCACGAATGATGTGGATGCTCTCCGCCTCCAGCTGTTTCAGGTGCGTCAGTTTATCGAGCATGGCTACTCACGAAGGTCTTTCTGATACGACGGCCGGCGGGCCGTGGACGAGCGGGCACTCTATCACAGCGCAAGGCTCTAACTGGGGGACTGGTTATACCGAAAAAATATACTTATATAGCCGTACGAATTCAGTGGCAGCAAAGCTGCCAAGGCCCTTCTACCCGAGCTACTTCGCAGCCTCGGACGGTGACTCGGCCAGGAGCACCCATTGCCGGCAAAGCTGACTCGCGACTTGTTCCTGCGCAGCGCTGCGCTAGGATAGCCAGCACTTTTTCCTGTCCCGAAAGACCTCCCATGCGCCGCGTCGCTTTCGCCCTGCCTTTGTTCGTCCTGATCTCCGCCTGCAGCAGCAAACCAACTCCCGTCCCGCAACCGGTCCAGAAGCCAAAGCAACCGACGCTCATCACCCCCAGTGCCCATCCGACATTCGGTTCGGTGCAACCGATCACGCCGCTGCGCGGCGACTTCGCGGGCAACGTCAGCGCCCAGCGGTTCATCGATCGCATGGTCAGCCAGCACGACTTCAATCGCCAGCACCTGCAGGACCTTCTCGCCCAAACCCGAGAACTTGATTGGGTGATCCGCCTGATGGACCGCCAGGCGCCGACCTACACACCGCCCAGCGGCCCCAACGGCGCCTGGCTACGCTACCGGAAGAAATTCATCACGCCGGGCAACGTGCGCAATGGCGTGTTGTTCTGGGACCAGTACGAAGCTGATCTGCAGCGCGCCTTCCACACGTACGGCGTACCGCCGGAAATCATTGTCGGCATCATCGGTGTGGAGACCCGTTGGGGACGTGTGATGGGCAATACACGGATCATCGACGCGCTGGCTACCCTTGCCTTCTCTTACCCTCGCCGCGCCGAGTTCTTCAGCGGTGAACTGGAGCAGTTTCTTCTGCAAGCGCGCAAGGAAGGTGAGGACCCGCTGTCGCTGCGCGGCTCCTATGCCGGCGCGATGGGCTACGGACAGTTCATGCCGTCGTCCTTCACCCAATATGCCGTGGACTTCGATGGCGACGGACAACGAGACCTGTGGAACCCCCGCGATGCTATCGGCAGCGTGGCCAACTACTTCAAGCAGCATGGCTGGGTCACCGGCGACACCGTGGCCGTGCGCGCCACCGGCCAGGCGCGCTCGCTGGAAAACGGTTTCGATACCCAGTATCCGATCAGTGTGCTGAATGCAGCCGGGCTCCAGCCGCAGAGCTCGCTGGGCAATCACCAAAGTGCCAGCCTGCTGCGCCTGGACATGGGCAACACCTACCAGTACTGGTACGGCCTACCGAACTTCTACGTGATCACCCGCTATAACCACAGCACACACTACGCCATGGCGGTGTGGGAACTGGGCAGGGCGGTACAGAGCCAACGTCACAGTTCCCGATGAAAAACGGCCGGCTCACTGAGCCGGCCGTTTTTTCTTGCCCTACGAACTCAGGCAGGATTGGCGCAGTCGATGAACAAGTGCTCGATGGCGAAGCGCTTGGCCAGGTAGTCGCCTAGCGCCTGCACGCCATAGCGCTCGGTGGCGTGATGGCCGGCGGCGATGAAGCTGACACCATTCTCCCGCGCACTGTGCACGGTCTGTTCGGAGACTTCGCCAGTGAGATAGGCATCGACACCCGCCGCAATCGCCTGATCGATATAGCCCTGGCCACCGCCGGTGCACCAGCCGATGCGACTGATCATGCGGTCGCCCTCCACCAGCAGGGGCTCGCGCCCGAGCACCTCGCGCACGCGACGGGCGAAATCGGTGGCGGTCATGGGTTCGGCCAGGGAACCGATCAGCCCGACGGTCCGGGGGTCATCCGGCTCCAGCGGGCCTTCGACGATGATGTCGAGTTGACGCGCCAACTGGACGTTGTTACCCACTTCCGGATGCAGGTCCAACGGCAAATGGTAGGCAAGCAGGCTGACGTCGTTGGCCAGCAGGGTCTTCAGCCGACGCTGCTTCATGCCCACGACACAGGGGTTCTCGCCCTTCCAGAAGTATCCGTGGTGCACCAGCACCACATCTGCCTCGGCCTCGACCGCAGCGTCCAGCAGCGCCTGGCTGGCGGTGACGCCAGTAACGATACGGCTGACCTGCGGACGCCCCTCGACCTGCAGGCCGTTGGGGCAGTAATCCTGGATGCGCGAAGCGTTCAGATAGCGGTCCGCTTCTTCCACCAGAGTGTTCAGGGCAATGGCCATGGCATTCCTCACAAGCTGTTGCGGACGACTCGTTTTTAACGGGCGCCCTCGTATAATGGCGCCACCTTAAGGGGCACCCCTGCCCCCCGCAACCCTCAGGATTCTCCCTCGATGCTCAAGGCCCTGCGATTTCTCAGCTGGCCCCTGATTGTCGGCGTGCTCGTGGCACTGCTGATCATCCAGCAATACCCGGAATGGGTCGGCATGCCCCGTCAGGAAGTGCATCTGCAGGAAGCCCCCAAGTTCAACTTCACACGCCAGGGCCCGGACTCCTATGCCGACGCCGTGACCAGCGCTTCGCCGGCCGTGGCCAACCTCTACACCACCAAGATGGTAAGCAAGCCGGCCCACCCGCTGTTCGAGGACCCGCAGTTCCGCCGCTTCTTCGGCGACAACCTGCCCCGCCAGCGGCGCATGGAATCCAGCCTGGGTTCGGCGGTGATCATGAGCCCGGAAGGCTACCTGCTGACCAACAACCACGTGACCGCCGGCGCCGACCAGATCGTGGTCGCCCTCAAGGATGGACGCGAAACCCTGGCGCGCCTGGTGGGCAGCGACCCGGAGACCGACCTGGCGGTACTGAAGATCGACCTCAAAGACCTGCCGCCCATCACCCTCGGCCGCTCGGACAACATCCGCATCGGCGATGTCGCGCTCGCCATCGGCAATCCCTTCGGCGTCGGCCAGACCGTGACCATGGGGATCATCAGCGCCACCGGCCGCAACCAGTTGGGCCTGAACACCTACGAAGACTTCATCCAGACCGACGCCGCGATCAACCCCGGCAACTCCGGCGGCGCCCTGGTCGACGCCAGTGGCAACCTGATCGGCATCAACACCGCGATCTTCTCCAAGTCCGGCGGCTCCCAGGGCATTGGCTTTGCCATCCCGGTCAAGTTGGCCCTGGAAGTGATGAAGGCTATCGTCGAGCACGGCTCGGTGATTCGCGGTTGGCTGGGTATCGAAGTACAGCCCTTGACCCCCGAACTGGCGGAGTCCTTCGGCCTGGAAGGTCGCCCCGGCATCGTGGTCGCCGGCATCTACCGAGACAGTCCGGCCCAGCGTGCCACCCTGCAACCCGGCGACATCATCCTCAGCATCGATGGCGAACCGGCAGGTGACGGTCGCCGCTCCATGAACCAGGTAGCCCGGACTCGCCCGGGCGAGAAGGTCAGCATCCAGGTGATGCGCAACGGCCAGGAACTGGAGCTGACCGCCGAAGTTGGCGTTCGCCCGCCGCCGAGCAGCAACGGCGGGAGCTGATCAGCAAGAAACGGCGCCTTCGGGCGCCGTTTTCGTTTCTGCATTCTGACGCAAGATCACTCCGACACTGGACAGGAACCATTCTCACCTCGCAAAATGTTATGTTATTACATATTTGCGAGATCATTCGATGCCTCCCCATCACCTTGCACCTGCCACCGGACTGCTGTTGAGCCTCCTGGGTGAAGCCACCGCCGCCGAAACCGCCCTCCCCCTGCTGTTGGATGACATCCAGATCGACAGCCGCCGCCAGGAAAGCGTCGATGGCCCGGTGCAGGGTTATCGCGCCACCCGCTCGGCCAGCGCCACCCGCACCGATACCGATATTCGCGACATTCCCCAGGCCATCAGCGTGATTCCGGCGCAAGTGCTGGATGATCTGGATAACACCCGCCTCGACCGCGCGCTGGATTTCGCCGGCGGTGTATCGCGGCAGAACAACTTTGGCGGGCTGACCTTCCTCTCCTACAGCATTCGCGGCTTCACCACCGGCGAGCTGTACAAGAATGGCTTTGCCATCAATCGCGGCAGCTACAGCTCGCCGGACGCGTCCGGTATCGAGCGCATCGAAGTGCTCAAGGGGCCTGCCGCCAGCCTCTACGGCCGAGGCGATCCGGGTGGCACGGTGAATATCGTCACCAAGAAACCCCAGGTCGAAACCTTCTCCCGCTTCAAGGCCAGCGCGGGAAGCTGGGATCGCTATCGCGCCAGCCTGGACGTAAACGCTCCGCTCGACGAGGAGGACAGACTGCTTTCGCGCGTCAACCTGGCGACGGAGGACAACGGCAGTTTCCGCGACCATGTCGGCAACCAGCGCCTGGTCGTCAGCCCATCCCTGAGCTGGCAACTGAACCCCGATACCCGCCTGTTGCTGGAAACCGAATTCGTCCAGCACGACTCGGTGTTCGATCGCGGCATTCCCGCGGTCAACGGCGAAATGGGCGCGGTCAAGCGCTCCACCTTCCTTGGCGAACCCAATGACGGTGATATCCGCAACCGCAATCAGATGTTCCAGGCCAGCCTCGAACACCACCTCGACGACACGTGGAAGATCCGACTGGCCAATCACTACGCCCAGGGACACCTGCAAGGCGACGCCACGGAAGCGTCACGACTGATCGGCAACCAGGTCAGCCGCTTCTATCGGCAGCGCGACTTCGAATGGAACGACAGCATTACCCAACTGGAACTGCATGGCCTGTTCGAGACCGGCAGCTGGCTGCACCAGACCCTCGCCGGACTGGAGTACGAGAACTACCGCAATAGCCAGAAGTATCCACAGAGCCTTGCTTCCCTGGACTACGGACAGGACATCTACAACCCGGTGTACGGCAGGCCGAAGCCGGCACTGGTCAATCCCAACGACTTCTTCGAGCAGGTGGAAAGCCACGCGCTGAACCTGCAGGACCAGATTGACTTCGGTGGTGGCTGGAAGGGGCTGATCGGCGCGCGCTTCGAGCATTTCGAACAGTCCGCACTGAATCGCACCACCAGCGTTCGCAACGACCAGCACAAGGACAGCCTGACCCTGCGCAGCGGCCTGTTATACCAGCTGACGCCGGAGATCGGCCTGTTCGCCAACGCCGCCACTTCGGTCAAACCCAACGCCATTGGCAGCCAGGGCACCGTATTTGAACCGGAGAAAGGACTGGGCAAGGAAGCCGGCCTCAAGCTCGCCCTGTTGGAAGGCCGTCTCGGGACCACGGTCGCACTCTTCCACATCGACAAGGAAAACGTGCTGACCGCAGACCCGAACGAACCGGGGCAGAACATCGCCGCCGGCCGGGCACGAAGCCAGGGCCTGGATCTGCAGGTCAGCGGCCAGTTGACGGATGCCCTGCGGATCATTGGCGCCTACGCCTACATCGATGCCGAAGTCACCAAGGACAACGTCCTCCCCGAAGGCAGCCGACTGCTTGGCATACCAGAGCACAGCGGCAGCCTGCTCGCTGTCTATGAACTCCAGGACGGGCACCTTCGCGGCTCGGATGTCGGTGCCGCCTTCAACCATGTCGGCGACCGCTCCGGGCAGGCCGGCAGCCAGTTCGAACTACCCGCTTACAGCACCGTCGACCTGCTCGCCCACTACAAGGCCAGCAAGCGGGTAACGGTCGGCCTGAACCTCAACAACCTCTTCGATCGCAAGTACTACGAGCGCTCGTACAACAGCGTCTGGGTCATGCCCGGCGAGCCCCGCAACCTCAACCTCAGCCTCATCCTCGACCTCTGAAAAAGGAAATCCCATGCGACTGGAGAAACGCTTCCTCGTCACCCCCATCCTCGCCGTCTTCTTCGCCGGCAACGTGCAAGCACACGGCCTGTGGACCGAGCAGCGGCGCGGCAACATTGAAGTGATCTACGGCCATGGCGCCGAAGACGACGCCTTCAAGGCAGAAAAAGTCAGCGGCGCCTGGGCGTTCGACGGACAGGGCCGGATGATCCCGGTAACGGTCGAGCGCCTTGCAGACCACGCTCGACTCAAGCCCCTGAAAGCCGCGGCGACCCTGGCCGTGGCCCTGGATAACGGCCCCTGGTCGCAAACCGCCGACAAGCAGTGGATCAACCAGGGCCAAAGGCAGGTGCCGGGCGCGGTCGCCTCCATTCATACCTGGAAGTACAGCCTGGCCTTTTATCAGCCCGGCGCCCACTTGCCGGAGCTCAAGCGCATCCGCCTGGCTATCGTGCCGGAAGTCGATCCACTGGAGGTCGGGCCGGGCAAGCCGCTGCCGGTAAAGGTTCTGCTCGATGGCAAGCCGGCTGCCGGTATCGAACTGATTGGCGACTATCGTGGCGAGCCTGATGCCGTCAGCGCGAAGACCGATGCCAAGGGCCGCGCCCAGGTCATGGTGCGCAATGCCGGACTGAACATCATTGCTGCCCAGGTGACCCTGGATACGCCGAATGATCCCGACGTCAAACAGCAGGGCCTGTTCAGCTCGCTGACCTTCCTCGGTGCGCCCCACCAGGAGTAAGCACGCAAGAAAAAAGCCGAGGCGGTGACCCGCGCTCGGCTTCGTTCATTTCCCTGCGACTCAGAGCGAGCCGAGGGCGTCCAGCAGCGCCTGGTTCTGCTCCGGCGTGCCGATGGTGATGCGCAGGAACTGGGCAATGCGCTCCTGCTTGAAGTGACGAACGATCACGCCCTGCTCGCGCAACCCTGCGGCGATGCCGGCGGCGTCTTTCTGCGGGTGGCGGGCGAAGACGAAGTTGGCTGCCGAAGGCAGTACTTCGAAGCCCAGCTTGCCCAGCTCGGCGACCAAATGCTCGCGGCTGTCGATCACCTTACGACAGGTTTCCTCGAAGTAGGCCTTGTCCTCGAACGCAACTGCGGCGCCAACGATGGCCATGCGATCCAGCGGGTAGGAGTTGAAGCTGTTCTTGATCCGCTCCAGCGCCTCGATCAGGTCCGGATGCCCCACTGCCAGCCCCACGCGCAAGCCCGCGAGGGAGCGGGACTTGGACAGCGTCTGGGTGACCAGCAGGTTGGGATAACGGTCCACCAGGCTGATGGCGGTTTCGCCCCCGAAGTCGATGTAGGCCTCATCCACCACTACCACCGTATCCGGGTTGGCCTGCAGCAGGCGCTCGATGGCTTCCAAGGCCAGCAGGCAACCGGTGGGCGCGTTGGGGTTGGGGAAGATGATGCCGCCATTGGGGCGCGCGTAATCTTCGACACGGATCTGGAACTGCTCGTCCAGCGGCAGCGCCTCGAAGGGGATGCCGTAGAGACCGCAGTAAACCGGATAGAAGCTGTAGGTCACGTCCGGGAACAGCAGCGGCTTGCCGTGCTGGAACAGCCCGTGGAACGCGTGCGCCAGGACCTCGTCCGAACCGTTGCCGACGAACACCTGATTGGTTTGCACGCCGTAGTAGTCGGCCACCGCCTGCTTCAGCCGGTCGCTGTTGGGGTCCGGGTAGAGGCGCAGGTTGTCACCGACTTCCGCCTGCATGGCCGCGATCGCCTTGGGCGACGGGCCATAGGGGTTCTCGTTGGTGTTCAGCTTGACCAGCTTTGCCAGCTTGGGCTGCTCGCCAGGTACGTAGGGCACCAGGTCCTTGACGAAGGGACTCCAGAACTTGCTCATGCTCACTCCCCCTGCCCTTTGTCAGAAACAATTCGGTATTCGGCGCTGCGCGCGTGGGCGGTCAGCGACTCGCCGCGGGCCAGGATGGACGCAGTCTTGCCCAGTTCGGACGCACCGTCGGCCGAGCAGAAAATGATCGAGGAACGCTTCTGGAAGTCGTACACGCCCAGCGGCGAGGAGAAGCGCGCGGTGCCGGAGGTCGGCAGCACATGGTTCGGGCCGGCACAGTAATCGCCCAGGGCTTCGGCGGTGTAGCGGCCCATGAAGATGGCGCCCGCGTGACGAATGTGCGGCAACCAGGCCTGCGGGTCGGCAACGGACAGTTCCAGGTGCTCGGGAGCGATGCGGTTGGCCACCTGGCACGCCTGGGCCTGGTCGGCCACGAGGATCAATGCGCCACGATTCTGCAGCGAGGTGCGGATGATCTCGGCGCGCTCCATGGTCGGCAGCAGCTTGTCGATGCTGGCGGCCACCTTGTCGAGGAAGGCAGCGTCGGGGCTGACCAGAATGGCCTGGGCGTCTTCGTCGTGTTCAGCCTGGGAGAACAGGTCCATGGCGATCCAGTCAGGATCGGTGCCGCCATCGCAGACCACGAGGATCTCCGAAGGGCCGGCGATCATGTCGATACCGACCTGGCCGAAGACGTGGCGCTTGGCGGTGGCAACGTAGATGTTGCCCGGGCCGACGATCTTGTCCACTTGGGGCACGCTCTCGGTGCCGTAGGCCAGTGCGGCCACGGCCTGGGCGCCGCCGATGGTAAAGACGCGGTCCACGCCGGCCACGCAGGCGGCAGCCAGGACGATCTCGTTGATTTCGCCACGCGGCGTCGGAACCACCATCACCACTTCGCCGACGCCGGCGACCTTGGCGGGAATCGCGTTCATCAGCACGGAGGACGGGTAGGACGCCTTGCCACCGGGTACGTAAAGGCCGGCGCGATCCAGCGGAGTCACCTGCTGGCCCAGCACCGTGCCGTCGGCTTCGGTGTAAGTCCAGGAATCCTGCTTCTGCTTCTCGTGGTAGCTGCGCACACGAGCCGCGGCGGTTTCCAGAGCCTTGCGTTGCTCAGCGGTAATGCGGGTCAGGGCCAGCTCCAGACGCTCACGCGGCAGGATCAGTTCGGCCATGCTGGTCGCCTGCACACCATCGAAGCGCTGGGTGAACTCGACCACAGCGGCATCGCCGCGCTCGCGAACGGCCTGGATGATGTCGAGGACACGCTGGTTGACCGCTTCGTCGGACACGCTTTCCCAGCTCAGCAGATGATCCAGGTGTCGCGCGAAATCCTGATCAGCGGCATTGAGTCGACGGATTGCGATTGGAGCGGTCATAGCGGGCCTCATGAATGGCAATTGCTCGGGCGCCGCTAGAGTAGCAAGCCCACCGTGCGGGCACCCGAGAATATTGGCTATGACACGGATAGGCGCGTGCGGCGCAGGGCCGCACTCAGGTGTCAGCTTTGGTGTCGGGATTCGACGGCGTTGCGCAGCACTTCGATCAGCGCCTGGATGCGCGCGTGCTGCATCTTCATCGAAGCCTTGTTGACGATCAGGCGCGAGCTGATGGTGGCGATCAGTTCCTGGGGTTCCAGGCCATTGGCGCGCAGGGTGTTGCCGGTGTCGACGACGTCGATGATCTTGTCGGCCAGGCCAACCAGCGGCGCCAGCTCCATTGAACCGTACAGCTTGATCACATCGACCTGGCGGCCCTGTTCGGCGTAGTAGCGCTTGGCGACGTTGACGAACTTGGTGGCGACACGCAGGCGCCCCTTGGGCTCAGGCGCACCAACCGCACCGGCGGTCATCAGCTTGCAGCAGGCGATCCGGAGATCCAGGGGCTCGTACAGGCCCTGACCACCGTACTCCATCAGCACGTCCTTGCCGGCAACGCCGAGATCGGCCGCGCCATGCTCGACATAGGTCGGCACGTCAGTGGCACGTACGATGAGCAGGCGCACATCCTCCTGGGTGGTGGGGATGATCAGCTTGCGGCTCTTGTCCGGATTCTCGGTGGGCACGATGCCGGCTTCGGCGAGCAACGGCAGGGTATCGTCGAGAATGCGGCCCTTGGACAGCGCGATGGTGAGCATGAAACTGGTTTTCCTTGGCTACGGCCCCTTCGGGGCCTGTTGCGCGGTCGTCATGGTCCCGGCCCATTCAGGGCCGGTCCGTATTTCGACCTAACCCGGCACGCGGCGAATCTTGGCGCCGAGCAACTGCAGTTTTTCTTCGATGCACTCGTAACCACGGTCGATGTGGTAGATGCGGTCGATCAGGGTATCACCCTCGGCCACCAGGCCGGCGATCACCAGGCTCGCGGAAGCCCGCAGGTCGGTAGCCATGACCGGTGCACCCTTGAGCTTCGGAACGCCGGTGACGATGGCGGTATTGCCTTCGACCAGGATCTGAGCGCCCATGCGATTCATTTCATAAACGTGCATGAAGCGGTTCTCGAACACGGTCTCGATCACCGCACCGGTGCCTTCGGCCACGGCGTTCATGGAAATGAACTGGGCCTGCATGTCGGTGGGGAATGCCGGGTACGGCGCAGTGCGCACGTTGACCGCTTTCGGGCGATTGCCCTTCATATCCAGCTCGATCCAGTTGTTGCCGGTGTTGATATGGGCACCGGCCTCTTCCAGCTTCTGCAACACGGCCTCGAGGATGGTCGGATCGGTGTCCTTCAACTTGACGCGGCCACCGGTGGCGGCAGCGGCTACCAGGTAGGTACCGGTTTCGATACGGTCGGGCATCACGTTGTAGCGAGCACCGCCGAGGCGCTTCACGCCGTCGATGGTGATGGTGTCGGTACCGGCACCCTGGATCTGCGCGCCCATGGCGATCAGGCAGTTGGCCAGGTCGACCACTTCCGGCTCGCGAGCGGCGTTCTGCAGAACGGAGCGACCGTTGGCCAGGGCAGCGGCCATCATGATGTTTTCGGTACCGGTCACGCTGACGGTGTCGAAGAAGAAATTGGCGCCACGCAGGCCGCCGGCCGGAGCCTTGGCTTTGATGTAACCACCTTCTACATCGATCTTCGCGCCCATGGCCTCAAGACCGCGGATGTGCAGGTCCACCGGGCGGGAGCCGATGGCGCAACCGCCGGGCAGGGCCACTTCGGCTTCACCGAAACGAGCCACCATGGGACCCAGCACCAGGATGGAGGCGCGCATGGTCTTGACCAGCTCGTAGGGCGCGACCAGGGTCTTGATGCTGCTGGCGTCGACTTCAACGGCCAGCTTCTCATCGATCACCGGCTGCACACCCATGCGACCGAAGAGCTCGATCATGGTGGTGATGTCGTGCAGGTGCGGCAGGTTGGCCACGGTGACCGGAGTGTCGGCCAGCAGCGTAGCGGCCAGAATCGGCAGCGCGGAGTTCTTGGCGCCGGAAATGCGGATCTCGCCATCGAGGCGTTGACCGCCGGTAATAATCAGTTTGTCCATTGCTCTCTCGGAAGCTGGGCTCAGGAACGCCCGGCCCAGTCGGCCCGGCTGAAGAATTTCATGGTGACGGCGTGGATGCTGCCATCGGCGATCCAGGCGTTCAGGTGGGCGTAAACCTGCTGCTGACGCTTCACCGGGCTCAGGCCGGCCAGCTCATCGCTGATCAGGTTCAGCTGGAAATTGCAGCCTTCCCCTTCAACTTCCACCTGGGTACCTGGCAGTTTTGCCTCCAGGAGGCTTTTCACTTCTACGGCCTGCATGCTCAACCTCAATCGGCGCCCAACGCGCGCGGGTCGGCCATGATACAAAAAAGCCCTCCGCCTGCGAACCCCGCGTGCGCGGGGCCTGACGGAGGGCCGTTGGACCGGCTCAAGCCTCGAGGGGTAACAGCTCGGTCACCCCGGAGACTTCGGCGATCTGCCGCATGTCTTCGGGCATTCCGCGCACCTTCACCGCCTTGCCGGCGGCTTCGGCGTCGCGCAGGAAAGCCAGCAGCAGGGCCAGCCCGACGCTGCTGGTCTTCTCCACTGCGGAGCAGTCCAGCAGCAGAGCTGCGCCGTTGCTCGCGCGGATCAGTTGCCCGCCCTTCTCACGCAGCTGCGGTCCGATGCTGTAGTCGAGCACGCCGATCAGGCGCAACTCGCCCGGAGCGGCCTGCTCGATACGGGCGTCACTCATTGGCCGCCTGCCTTCTTGGCTTCTTCGGATTCCTTGGCCTTGGCAACCACTTCCGCCCAACCATTGATGGTCTTGTCGAGGTCGTTGCCATTGCGCTGCATGGTGTCGGCGAACTGGTCACGGAACAGCTTGCCGATGTTGATGCCGTTGATGATCACGTTGCGCAGCATCCACTGCCCGTTGATGTTCACCATGGTGTAGGAGACCGGGTAGATGGCGCCATTGCTGCCCTTGACCTCCATGCTGACGCTGGTGCGCTCGGGGTCTTCCTGCTTGGGCGGCAGCACGCGGATTTCCTGGTTGTCGTACTCCAGCAGGGCATTACCGTAGAACTGGATCAGGCTGCGCTTGAAGTTCTCCTGGAAGCGCGTCATCTGCTCGGGCGTAGCCTTGCGCGAGTACTTCACGGTCATGATGCTACGAGAGATGCCGTCAGCATCCACCACCGGACCGAGGATGTTGTTCAGGGCGTCATAGAACGCGTTCGGGTCACTGCGATACTGCTGCTTGTTGGCCTTGAGGTCAGCGAGCAGTTGGTCGGTCGTCTGCTTTACCACGTCGTGCGCACTCGGCGCAGCACTGGCAAACAGGGGAAGTGCTGCCAGCAGCACCAGTAGGCCGTTTCGCAGGGCTTTCATCATCGTTCGAATCCTCATTTGCTTTCTTTGTTGACCGTGTTCAGCAGGAACTTGCCGATCAGGTCTTCCAGCACCAGGGCCGACTGGGTGTCACGGATGGTACCGCCATCCTTGAGCAACTCTTCGTCACCACCGACGCTGATGCCGATGTACTTCTCGCCCAGCAGGCCAGCCGTGAGGATGGAAGCCGTGGAGTCAGCGGGCAGGTTGTCCACGCGTTTCTCGACTTCCATCGTGACGCGGCCGGTATAGCTGTCGCGATCAAGATCGATGGCCGTGACCTTGCCAATGGTGACGCCGGCCATGGTTACCTTCGCTCTGACAGTCAAACCGGCAATATTGTCGAAATGAGCATAGAGCTTGTAGGTATCGCCATTGGCGCCATACGACAGACCGCTGACCCGCAGGGCCAGAAGCAGCAAGGCCAAGATACCGGCCAGGAGGAACAGGCCGACACCAATCTCCAAGGTGCGGATTTGCATCAGAAATCTCCAAACATCAAGGCAGTCAGGATGAAGTCCAGCCCCAGCACGGCCAGAGAGGCATAGACCACGGTTTTAGTCGTTGCGCGGCTGATCCCTTCCGAGGTCGGCTCGCAGTCATAGCCCTGGAACACGGCGATCCAGGTCACGACGAAGGCAAAGACGACGCTCTTGACCACGCCGTTCAGCACATCCTCGGTGAATTGCACACTATTCTGCATGTTGGACCAGAAGGAGCCTTCATAGACTCCCAGCCAGTCCACGGCCACCATTGCGCCACCCCAGATGCCCACCACGCTGAAGATCATCGCCAGCAGTGGCATCGAGATGAAGCCCGCCCAGAGGCGCGGGGCAATGATGTACTTGAGCGGATCGACACCGATCATCTCCAGGCTGGAGAGCTGCTCGGTGGACTTCATGTTGCCGATTTCCGCAGTCAGGGCGGAGCCCGCGCGGCCCGCGAAGAGCAGGCCGGTCACCACCGGGCCGAGCTCACGCAGCAGGGTGAGTGCAACCATCTGCCCCACCGCCTGTTCGGAACCATAGTCGACCAGGATGTTATAGCCCTGCAGGGCCAGCACCATACCGATGAAGACGCCCGAAACCACGATGATCGCCAGCGACAACACGCCGACGGCGTAGAGCTGTTTGACCAGCAAGTGGAAACCCTGGCCCACACCGGTGCGGCCGAACAGGGCATGCATCAGGAAGAGCGTGGAGCGCCCAAGCGCCTCCAGCACGTCCAGACCGGAACGCCCGAGCAGGCGAATGCGCTCGAGCAAGGATTTCTTGCGCATCAGCGCCCCCCCAGCAAGTCTTTGCGGTAATCCGGTGCCGGGAAATGGAAGGGCACCGGACCATCCGGAATACCTTGCATGAACTGGCGGATACGCGGGTTATCGGAATTCATCAGCTCGTCCGGAGTCCCCTGCCCCAGCACCTGGGCATCACCCACCACATAGATGTAGTCAGCGATGCTGGCAGTTTCCGCCAGGTCGTGGGAAACCACGATGCTGGTGATGCCAAGGGCGTCGTTGAGCAGTCGGATCAGACGCACCAGCACGCCCATGGCAATGGGATCCTGGCCGACGAACGGCTCGTCGTACATCAGGATCTGCGGATCGAGGGCGATCGCACGGGCCAGCGCCACGCGACGCTTCATGCCGCCGGACAGCTCATCCGGCATCAGCTCGATGGCACCACGCAGGCCGACCGCCTGGAGTTTCATCAGGACGATGTCACGAATCATTTCCTCGGGAAGCTTGGTATGCACCCGAAGCGGGAAAGCGACGTTCTCGAACACGTCGAGATCGGTGAACAGCGCGCCGCTCTGGAACAGCACACCGAACTGTTTGCGCATGTCGAACAGGTCGGCGCGAGAGAGCTTGGGCAAGTTCTGGCCGTTGACCCAGACCTCGCCACTTGCGGGCTTGAGCTGGGCGGCGATCAGGCGCAGCAACGTGGTCTTGCCGCAACCGGAAGGCCCCATGATGCCGGTGACCTTGCCGCGCGGGATACGAATGTCGACATCTTGGAAAATGCTGCGCGTGCCGCGTTTGAAGGTCACCCCCTTCAGTTCGACGGCATAGGCGTTTTCGGCGCTCATCTAGACTCCTTGCGATACAGCCTCCCTGAGAGACGACGCGCCCCAACGGAAGGACACCCCGCCCAGGACGGGCCGAACAAGGCGCGAACTATATCACCGCGCCAATGCGCCTCCCAAGGCCGCTCCAGCGTCTGTTCAGCTTTGCGACAGCATCCACGGCATTGGCGCGTGAGCTAAATCACCTTTATCGCTATAATCGCTGTCTTTTTCTTCGGCAACTGCACGCCTTCCATGAGCCAATCCAGCGATCTCATCAAGTCCGCACAACGCACTATCCAGCTCGAACGCGAGGCGATCGACGCCCTTCTGACGCGCATCGACGCCGATTTCGTTCGCGCCTGCGAGCTCATCCTGGCCTGCAAGGGACGCGTGGTAGTCGTGGGCATGGGCAAGTCCGGACATGTCGGTAACAAGATTGCAGCCACCCTGGCCAGCACCGGCACGCCGTCCTTCTTCGTACACCCCGCCGAAGCCAGCCATGGCGACATGGGCATGATCACCCGTGAAGACGTGGTAATCGCCCTGTCCAACTCCGGCTCCACCGCCGAAATCGTGACCCTGCTGCCGCTGATCAAGCGCCTGGGCATCACGCTGATCAGCCTCACCGGCAATCCGGATTCGCCGCTGGCCAAGGCCGCAGCCGCCAACCTGGATGCACGCGTGGCCCAGGAAGCCTGCCCGCTGAACCTGGCCCCCACCTCCTCCACCACCGCTGCCCTGGTACTGGGTGATGCCCTGGCGATCGCACTGCTGGAGGCCCGCGGCTTCACCGCCGAAGACTTCGCCTTCTCCCATCCGGGTGGTGCCCTGGGCCGGCGCCTGCTGCTCAAAGTAGAGAACATCATGCATGGCGGCGACAGCCTGCCCAGCGTCTCCCGTGGCACTCCGCTGCGCGAAGCGCTGCTGGAAATGACCCGCAAGGGCCTGGGCATGACCGCGGTAGTGGAAGACGATGGCCACCTCGCCGGTATCTTCACTGACGGCGACCTGCGCCGCACCCTGGACAAGGGCGTCGACGTGCGCCAGGCCAGCATCGACGATGTCATGACCGTCCATGGCAAGACCGTGCGCCCGGACATGCTCGCCGCCGAAGCCCTGAAGATCATGGACGACCACAAGATCAACGTGCTCGTCGTCGTCGATGCAGACGACCGCCCCATCGGCGCCCTGCACATCCATGACATGACCCGCGCCGGAGTGATCTGATGAGCAACGAACTCCTCGCCCGCGCCAAGGCCGTGCGCCTGGCCGTATTCGATGTCGACGGTGTACTGACCGACGGCCGCCTCTACTTCCTGCCCGGAGGCGGCGAATTCAAGACCTTCAACACACTCGACGGCCATGGCATCAAGATGCTGATGAGCACCGGCGTACGAACTGCCATCATCAGCGGCCGCCAGTCCGAGGTGGTCGAGCGCCGCGCGCAGAACCTCGGCATCCAGCACCTGTTCCAGGGGCGCGAAGACAAGCTGGTGGTGCTCGACGGCCTTCTTGCGGAACTCGGCCTGACCCATGACCAGGTTGCCTATCTGGGCGACGACCTGCCCGACCTGCCGGTGATCCGCCGTGTAGGCCTCGGCATGGCGGTAGCCAATGCCGACGCCTTCGTGCGCCAGCATGCCCATGGCGTTACCCAGGCACGTGGAGGCGAAGGCGCTGCCCGTGAGTTCTGCGAACTCATCCTGCGCGCCCAGGGCAGCCTCGAAGCGGCCCAGGCCGCCTACCTCTGAGATCCGACATGCCGAAGAACATACGCCTGGCGCTCATCCTGATTCCCATTGCAGCGCTATTCATTGCCCTGGGTTACTGGAACATCCGCCCAGAAAGCTTCATGGATCGCACCACCGCGACGGGCAACGACAACGCCATCGACTTCTATGTCGAAAACGGCAAGAGCACCCAGTTCCAGGAAGACGGCAAGCTCCATTACGAGATGACCGCCACGCGCCTCGAACATATGAAGGCCACTGATGTCACACTGCTGACCACCCCCGACCTGCTCCTGCACCGTGGCACTGACTTCCCCTGGCACGTGCAGAGCGAGCGTGGAGAAGTGGGCCCCGAGGGCAAGCAAGTCGAACTGATCGAGAAGGTCCGGGTAGCGCGCACCGATGCCAAGGGACGCCCGACTATCCTGACCACCAGCCGGCTGACCGTGTTCCCCGACCAGGAATATGCGCAGACCCAGCAAGCCGTTAGAATCGAAGCGGCCAATGGGGTGACCACGGCACAAGGAATGAAAGCGTACTTGAATGACAGCAGGATGCTCCTGCAGTCCAACGTAAGAGGCCAGCATGAGGTTCGTTAATACCCTCCCCCTATTGCTCAGCCTGGGCACCGCACTCGGAAGTGCCGCCGCCTGGGCACTGCCCACGGACCGCGACCAGCCGATTCGCGTACAGGCCGATAGCGCCGAGCTCGATGACAAGCAGGGCGTCGCGGTTTACCGCGGCAACGTCGTGATCACCCAGGGCACCCTCAAGATCACCGGCGACACCGTTACCATCACTCAGGACGCCAATGGCGACGTCGAGGTCTTCACCTCGGTCGGCAAGCCCGCGTACTACGAGCAGAAGCCATCAGTCGACAAGCAGATCGTCAAGGCCTACGGCCTGACCATCCAGTACTTCGCCGCCAATGAGCGCATCATCCTGCTCGACCAGGCCAAGGTCGTACAGGAAGGCAACACGTTCGAAGGCGAGAAGATCGTCTACGACACCCAGCGCCAGATCGTGAACGCAGGCCGCGCCACCGGCGGTAACGTGACCACTCCGCGTCCGCGGATCGACATGGTCATCCAGCCGAAGAAGAAAGAGCAGAAAGCACAGTAATGGCGACTCTCAAAGCCCAGCACCTGGCCAAGAGCTACAAGAGCCGCCAGGTGGTCCGCGACGTCAGCCTGTCCATCGACAGCGGTCAGATCGTCGGCCTCCTCGGCCCGAACGGCGCGGGCAAGACCACCTGCTTCTACATGATCGTGGGCCTGGTCAAGGCCGACCAGGGACGCGTCCTGATCGACCAGCAGGACGTCACCCACCAGCCGATGCACGGCCGCGCCCGTGCCGGCATCGGCTATCTGCCGCAGGAAGCCTCGATCTTCCGCAAGCTCAGCGTGGCGGACAACATCATGGCGATCCTCGAGACCCGCAAGGATCTCGACCGCGCCGCACGCCGCAAAGAGCTGGAAAGCCTGCTGCAGGAATTTCATATCAGCCACATTCGCGACAGCCTCGGCATGAGTCTGTCGGGTGGCGAGCGTCGTCGTGTGGAAATCGCCCGCGCGCTGGCCACGGCCCCCAAATTCATCCTGCTGGACGAACCCTTCGCCGGCGTGGACCCGATTTCCGTCGGCGACATCAAGCAGATCATCCATCACCTCAAGGCGAAGGGGATCGGTGTACTCATCACCGACCACAACGTCCGCGAGACCCTGGACATCTGCGAGACCGCCTACATTGTCAGTGACGGACAACTGATCGCCGAAGGTGATGCGGAAGCCATCCTGGCCAACCAGTTGGTGAAGGAAGTCTACCTGGGCCACGAGTTCCGCCTGTAGTTTCCCGCAACCACGCCTACAAGACGGGTTGCGCGGGCTAGGAAAATCCTTCAAGGTCAGGCATATAATTTGCTTCCTGGTGGCGCCCCGGCGCCCTGTAGTGGATGGCGCGCGAGCGCCGGCGAATAAGGTGCTAAGCCCTCTGCCATGAAACCATCGCTAGTCCTCAAGATGGGCCAGCAGCTGACGATGACCCCGCAGCTGCAACAGGCCATTCGCCTGCTCCAACTCTCCACCCTGGACCTCCAGCAGGAGATCCAGGAAGCGCTCGAGTCCAATCCGATGCTCGAGCGGCAGGAGGATGGCGACGATTTCGACACCTCTGACCCCATGGCCGAAGGCGACCAGCAGCCCAATTCCGGCAGCCAGGAAACCAGCTTTCAGGAGTCCAGCGTCGAGACCAATGCCGAAGCCATGGAAGATGGCGAGTGGCACGAGCGCATCCCCAGCGAACTCCCCGTCGACACGGCCTGGGAAGACGTCTACCAGACCAGCGCCAGCAGCCTGCCGACCAACGATGACGACGAGTGGGATTTCACGTCGCGCACTTCGGTTGGCGAGAGCCTGCAGAGCCACCTGCTCTGGCAACTCAATCTGGCGCCCATGTCCGATACCGACCGCCTGATCGCGGTCACCCTGATCGATTGCATCAACAACGACGGTTACCTCGAAGAGTCTCTTTCCGAGATCGTCGAAGCCTTCGATCCGGAGCTCGGCATCGAGCTGGACGAAGTCGAAGTCGTCCTGCATCGCATCCAGCAATTCGAACCCGCCGGCGTTGGCGCCCGCGACCTGCGCGAGTGCCTGCTCCTGCAATTGCGCCAGCTGCCTCCGGGCACTCGCTGGCTGGCCGAGGCCCAACGCCTGGCCGGTGACTTCCTGGACCTGCTCGGCAGTCGCGATTACAGCCAGCTGATGCGCCGCATGAAGGTCAAGGAAGACGAACTGCGCCAGATCATCGAACTGATCCAGGGGCTTAATCCGCGCCCCGGCTCCCAGATCGAAGCCAGCGAACCCGAATACGTGGTGCCGGATGTGATCGTCCGCAAGCACAACGAACGCTGGCTGGTGGAACTGAACCAGGAAGCCGTACCGCGCCTGCGGGTCAATCCGCACTATGCCGGATTCGTCCGTCGCGCCGACTCCAGCGCCGACAACACTTTCATGCGCAATCAGCTTCAGGAAGCGCGCTGGTTCATCAAGAGCCTGCAGAGCCGCAACGAGACGCTGATGAAGGTCGCCACCCAGATCGTCGAGCATCAGCGCGGTTTCCTCGAATACGGCGACGAGGCGATGAAGCCTCTGGTCCTGCACGACATCGCCGAAGCCGTGGGTATGCACGAGTCCACCATCTCGCGCGTGACCACCCAGAAATACATGCACACTCCCCGCGGAATCTACGAGCTGAAGTACTTCTTCTCCAGCCACGTAAGTACTTCGGAAGGCGGCGAATGCTCGTCTACCGCAATCCGCGCCATCATCAAAAAACTGGTCGCAGCGGAAAATCCGAAAAAGCCGTTGAGCGACAGCAAGATCGCTGGTTTACTGGAAGCACAGGGCATTCAAGTGGCCCGTCGCACAGTAGCCAAGTATCGCGAATCCCTTGGGATTGCCCCTTCCAGCGAACGAAAGCGACTGATGTGACGCGGAAATTGACCCACGCCAAAGTGTTCCGGTGGCAGGCCCGTTAGCCTGTCTCTTATACACGGGCAATAAGGAGAAAGCGGTATGCAAGTCAACATCAGTGGACATCAACTGGATGTGACCGACGCCCTGCGCAACTACGTTGTCGAGAAGTTCGACCGTCTGGAGCGCCACTTCGACCGAATCACCAACGTTCAGGTGATCATGCAGGTCGAAAAACTCAAACAGAAAATCGAAGCCACTTTGCACATCGCCGGCGGCGAAGTCGTTGCCAACGCGGAGCATGAAGACATGTACGCCGCCATCGACCTGCTTACCGACAAGCTTGATCGCCAACTGATCAAGCACAAGGAAAAGCAACTAAACCGCCAGCAGGGTGCCACCGCCCGCTGACCCCTCCTCTATGATCCGACTTGAGCAAATCCTGACCCCCGGCCGTTCCCTGGTGAACGTGCCGGGTGGCAGCAAGAAACGTGTACTGGAACAGATCGCCAAGCTGGTCGCTCGCGACCTTCCCGACCTCGACAACCAGGACATCTTCGAAAGCCTGGTAGCGCGGGAGAAACTCGGCTCCACCGGTTTCGGCAACGGCATCGCCATTCCCCACTGCCGCCTCACTGGCTGCACGTCGCCCATCAGTGCCGTGCTGCGCCTTGACGCTCCAGTCGATTTCGACGCCATCGACGGCGCCCCGGTTGACCTGCTGTTCGTGCTGCTGGTCCCCGAAGCTGCCACCGATGAACACCTTGAACTGCTCCGCCAGATCGCCAGCATGCTCGACCGCAGTGATGTGCGCGAGCGCCTGCGCCAGGCTTCCGACAGCACCAGCCTCTACCAGGTGGTAGTGGACGTGCAGAGCGGACGCTAAGGTTCTTCCATGCGCCTGGTCATCGTCAGCGGCCGCTCCGGGTCGGGCAAGAGTACCGCCCTCGATGTTCTCGAGGACCACGGTTTCTACTGCATCGACAACCTGCCCGCTGGCCTGCTTCCCGAACTTGCCGAACGGGCCCTGCTGCACACCGAGCTACTGGAACCCCAGGTCGCCGTGTCCATCGACGCACGCAACCTGCCCAGCCAGCTGCAGCGTTTTCCCGAGTTGCTCAGCGAGGCCCGCAATCGCCACATCAAGTGCGACGTGCTGTACCTCGATGCCGACCACGACACGCTGCTCAAGCGCTTCTCGGAAACGCGCCGGCGCCACCCACTGACCAATGACAACCGCTCCCTGGCCGAAGCCATCCGGGACGAGGAAGTGTTGTTGGCGCCCATCGCCGATCTCGCCGACCTGAAGATCGACACCACGCACCTCAACCTCTATCAGCTACGCGACAGCATCAAGCTGCGCCTGCTGAATCAGCCCGAACCCGGCACTGCTTTCCTGATCGAGTCCTTCGGCTTCAAGCGTGGCATGCCGGTCGACGCCGACCTGGTGTTCGACGTGCGCTGCCTGCCAAACCCTTACTGGAAGCCGGAGCTGCGGGACCATTCGGGACTCGCGCCGGCTGTCGCCGAGTACCTCGCCGGGCAGCCGGATGTCGAAGAGATGTATCAGGATATCCTCGGCTATCTGAGCAAATGGCTGCCGCGCTTCGCCGCCAGCAATCGCGCCTACGTCACGATCGCCATTGGCTGCACTGGGGGCCACCACCGTTCGGTCTATGTTGCCGAGCGTCTGGGGGCGGCGCTGAAACCCAGTTTGAAGAATGTCCAGGTTCGCCACCGCGACCTCAGTTAGAAGGATTGGAAACGCGATGCCAGCCTGCGAGATCACCATCATCAACAAACTCGGCCTGCACGCCCGGGCCGCAGCGAAGTTCGTCGGGGTGGCCGGTCGCTTCCCTTGTCAGATCCGCGTGGGCCGCACTCCCGAGAGCCTGGTGGACGGCAAGAGCATCATGGCCGTGATGATGCTGGCCGCCGGCAAGGGCACTCCCATTCACCTGCACACGGAAGGCGATCAGGACGACGACGCCCTCAATGCGTTGATCGAGCTGATCAACAACAAGTTCGACGAAGGTGAATGACCGTCATCTGCTCCAATGAAAAACGCGCCCATCTGGGCGCGTTTTTCGTTCTGGAAACAGGCAGCCTCAGCTACCGGCCACCGTCATTTTCTC
Source organism: Pseudomonas sp. BN515 (assembly GCF_029873155.1). Taxonomy (NCBI): domain Bacteria; kingdom Pseudomonadati; phylum Pseudomonadota; class Gammaproteobacteria; order Pseudomonadales; family Pseudomonadaceae; genus Pseudomonas; species Pseudomonas sp. BN515. The sequence goes on from NZ_SSOH01000011.1 coordinate 230,872, forward strand.
GATGAGCACCGAGCCGGTGCGGATGTTGCCGCGCAGTTCCAGATCGCTGCCCACGGCGAGGATCTGGCGGAACATGTCCTTGAGATTGCCGGCGATGGTCACTTCCTGCACCGGGAACTGGATCTCTCCGTTCTCCACCCAGTATCCGGCGGCACCACGGGAATAGTCCCCGGTCACCATGTTCAGCCCCTGCCCCATCAGCTCGGTCACGAGCAGTCCGCGCCCCATGCGCCGCAGCAGCGCTGTCTGGTCCTCCTGGCCGTGGCTGACGAAGAGGTTGTGTACGCCGCCGGCGTTGGCCGTGCTGGGCAACCCCAGCTTGCGCCCGGAGTAGGTGCCGAGGATGTAGGAAACCAGTTCGCCTTTCTCGACGAAGGGCTTGGCGTAGGTCGCCAGGCCGTCGTTGTCGAAGGCGGCACTGGCCATGGCGCGCGGGATATGCGGGCGCTCGTCGATGGACAGCCACTCGGGGAACAGACGCTGGCCCAGGGCGCCTTCGAGGAAGGAGGACTTGCGGTACAGGTTGCCGCCGGAAATGGCGCCGAGGAAGCTGCCGAACAGTCCGGTCGCAAGCTCTGCGGCGAACAGCACTGGCACTTCGCAGGTGGGTACCGGCCGCGCGCCCAGGCGAGCGGCAGTACGTTCGGCAGCGCGGCGACCGATGCTGGCCGGATCGGCGAGCTGGCTGCCAATACGGCTGACGTCGTACCAGTAGTCACGCTGCATCTGCCCCTGCGCCTCGGCGATCATCACGCAGCTCAGGCTGTGACGGGTGCTGGCGTAACCGCCGACGAACCCGTGGCTGTTGCCATAAACGCGGCAACCCTGATGGGTATTGAGCGTGGTGCCGTCCGCCTTGCTGACGCGTTTGTCGGTCTCGAATGCCGCCGCCTCGCAGATCAGCGCCTGCTCCACGGCCTGTTCGGGCGTGATCGCCCAAGGATGGTATAGGTCGAGTTCCGGCATGTCGCGGGCCATCAGGGCCGCGTCGGCGAGACCGGCGCACTCGTCCTCGGAAGCATGTTTCGCGATGGCCAGGGCTGCAGCCACGGTTTCGCGGATCGCATCCTCGCCGCTCGCCGAGGTGCTGGCCGAGCCTTTGCGCTGGCCGACATACAGGGTGATGCCGAAGCCCTGGTCGCGATTGAATTCGACTGTTTCCACCTCGCCCTGGCGAACACTGGTGGACAATCCCTGCTCCACTGAAACAGCCACCTCACACGCACTGGCGCCCTGGCGCCGGGCTTCGGCGAGGATGCGTTCGACCCGCGCCTGCAATTCCGGCAATGCTTCCGGGCCGACCACTTCTACTTCACTCATAGCCACTCCAGTTCAAAAATTCTTCGACGCGGCAGGCGCAACCGGGCGCCTTGCCGCACGTACCGCGCTCCGGCGGCGCCAGCCGGGCCGGACAACGCGGCCCCGACTGGTTATCATGGCGGCGTTTCCAACTGGACCACCCCCATGGCTGAATTCTTCGACGACGACTTCTCCGGAGAGAAGAGCAAAACCCAGGTCAAACGCGAGCTGCATGCCCTGCAGGAACTCGGTGAGCGCCTGACCACCTTCAAGGCCGACGTACTGGCCAAGCTGCCGCTGACCGACGCCCTGCAAAAGGCCCTGGCGGAAGCGCCGAAGCACAAGGCACACGTCGCCCGCAAACGGCACATCCAGTACATCGGCAAGCTCATGCGCGAGCAGGACGTCGAAGCCATCGTCGCCCTCATCGACCAGCTCGACAGCTCCACCCGCGAGTACAACGAGCGTTTCCACGCCCTGGAACGCTGGCGTGACCGCCTGATCGAAGGTGGCGATGCCGCCCTGGAGAGCTTCGTCGCCGACTACCCGGATACCGACCGTCAGCACCTGCGCGGCCTGATCCGTCATGCCCAGCACGAAGCGGCCCACAACAAACCGCCGGCCGCCGCGCGCAAGGTGTTCAAATACATCCGCGACCTGGACGAATCCAAACGCGGCTTGCGCTGATCCTTCCGGGGGCCGCCATCAGGCCCCCGTCCCACCTACGGTAATCGCGTCGATCTTCAGGGTCGGCTGACCCACGCCCACCGGCACCGACTGACCGTCCTTGCCGCAGGTACCCACGCCACTATCCAGTGCCAGGTCGTTGCCGACCATGGACACCCGGCTCATGGCCTCGGGGCCGTTGCCGATCAGGGTCGCGCCCTTCACCGGGGCCGTAATCTTGCCGTTCTCGATCAGGTACGCCTCGCTGGTGGAGAAGACGAACTTGCCGCTGGTGATGTCCACCTGGCCACCACCGAGATTCGCGCAGTAGATGCCTCGTTCCACCGACGCGATGATCTCCTGCGGGTCGCTCTTGCCGGCCAGCATGTAGGTGTTGGTCATGCGCGGCATCGGCAGATGCGCATAGGACTCACGGCGACCGTTGCCGGTGCGCGCCACCTTCATCAGGCGCGCGTTGAGCTTGTCCTGCATATAACCCTTGAGCACGCCATTCTCGATCAGCGTGGTGCACTGGGTCGGGGTGCCTTCGTCGTCGACACTGAGGGAACCGCGGCGGTAAGCCAGGGTACCGTCGTCCACGATGGTGCAGAGGCTGGAGGCGACCCGCTCGCCGATACGGCCGCTGTACGCCGAACTGCCCTTGCGGTTGAAGTCGCCTTCCAAACCGTGGCCCACGGCTTCGTGCAGCAACACCCCGGACCAGCCTGCGCCCATCACCACCGGCAGGGTGCCGGCCGGTGCGGGAATGGCTTCCAGATTGACCAGGGCCTGGCGCAATGCCTCACGGGCGTAGCCCATGGCGCGATCTTCCTGGAGGAAGTAACGATAGTCGGTACGCCCGCCACCGCCGTGCCCACCGCGCTCGCGGCGACCATTCTGCTCGACGATCACGCTGACGTTGAAACGCACCAGCGGACGGACATCGGCACCCAGGCTACCATCGCTGGCGGCGATCAGGATGCGCTCCCAGACACCGGCCATGCTCACGGTGACCTGTTTGATACGCGGGTCCAGCGCACGGGTGGCGGCGTCGACCTGTTTCAGCAGCTCCACTTTCTCGGCGCGGCTGATCACATCCAGCGGGCTGCCGGAGTCGTAGAGGCGGGTGATCTGTGGACTGGCAAATGCCTGGACCCGGCCCTCCTGCCCGGCTCGCGAAATCGAACGCGCGGCCCGCGCCGCCTGGCGCAGGGCATCGGCGGTGATGGCATTGCTGTAGGCGAACCCCGTCTTCTCGCCGGACTGGGCACGCACGCCCACCCCCTGGTCGAGGTTGAAGCTGCCTTCCTTGACGATGCCGTCTTCCAGCACCCAGGACTCGGAAATCTGCCCCTGGAAATAGAGGTCGGCGGCATCGATACCAGGGCCGGCCAACTCGCCGAGGATCTCAGGCAACTGCTCGATACTGAGGTCACCAGGCGCCAGCAGATGCTCGCTGACGGACAACAAGAGGTCGCTCATAACTTCTCCGTACGCGCCGGCCCGGGAACGGCCGGCGTCATGAATCTTCTGTGGGTGCTCACGGGCATGCGCTGGCGAATGGCCGCCTGTTCGTCGGCGTCACGCCGGGCGAGCAAAACGGCCTCACCTCTGGGCTGTTCAGCCAGCACCCGCCCCCAGGGATCGACAATGGCCGAATGGCCGAAGGTTTCGCGCGGACCGGGATGTATCCCACCCTGCCCCGCCGCCAGCAGGTAGCACTGGGTTTCGATGGCGCGGGCGCGCACCAGCACTTGCCAGTGGGCCGCCCCCGTAACGGCGGTGAAGGCGGATGGCGCGCTGATCAGCTCGGCGCCGGCTTCGCGCAGGGCGCCATAGAGTTCGGGAAAACGCAGGTCGTAGCAGACGGTCAGGCCGAGCCGACCCACCGGGGTGTCAGCCACCACCACCTGGGCACCATGGGCGTAATCGTCCGACTCGCGATAGCGACCGCGCGTGTCGGCCACGTCGACATCGAACAGGTGGATCTTGTCGTAGCGCGCGGCTCGTTCGCCGTGCTCGTCGATCAGCAGGGAACAGGCGTTGGCCTTGTCCGCCGGCCGTTCGTCAGGTGGTAGTGGCAGGGTGCCAGCCACTATCCACAGTTTCAGATCACGGGCCGCCTGGCGCAGCCAGGGCAGGATCGGCCCACGGCCTTCGGCTTCGGCACGCCCGAGGTCGGCCAGGTCGCGGCGGCCGATGGCCGCAAAGTTCTCCGGCAGCACGGCCAGGCGGGCGCCGCCTTCGGCAGCCTGCTCCAGCAAGCGCCGGGCATCGGCGAGGTTGGCCAGGACATCGTCCTGGCTGACCATCTGAATCACGGCAAGGGACATCGGAATCTCCGCACAAGGCATGGGATGCATGCTAACCCAAGCCACGAAAGCTCGCTTCAACGAGACTTTTCAAATGGCTTTTCGAAGGTGATCTTGGGGTTCTTCCACGAACCTTCAACCTTGTATTGCACACTGGCGAAGCGCGCCACCTTGTCGCCCAGCAGCTTGTCGACCACGAACAGCGCGCCACCGATGGCAGGCGCACCGACGATCAGCGCCGCCAGAGGCAGGTTGTTGGTCACCGGCAGGGTTACCAGCAGCTTGGCGTCGATGCGATCGGCGGCAAGGTCCAGGGTGCCGTCCAGCTCCAGGCCACTGGACGGGCCTTCGAGCGTGATGGGTTTACGAGTGACGAAGCGCCCATCGCTCCCCACCAGCAATCCCTTGACCCGGTCGTAGGCCAGCCCCTTGCCCAGCAGGTCGGAGAAGTCCAGGCGCAGGCGGCGACCGATGGAGTTGAAGTTGAGCAGGCCGAACACCCGCAGAGCTTGGGCACCGCCCTCCACTTCGACGAACTGGCCGTTGCGCAGGCCGGCGTCCAGGGAGCCGGAGTAACGCTTGAGACTGACCCAGGCCGGCGACCCCGGCCAGCGCCCGTCGGCATCCAGGCGGAAGCGCTCGCTGGTGGCCGACGGCGCGTAGTTCCAGGCCTTGAGCACATCCGCCAGGTTCTTGCCTTCCATCCGCCCCTTGTACCAGGAGGCGCTGCTTTCAGCGGTGCCTTCCCAGCCGGCCGAACCGGTTACTTTCAGGCCCCGCAGATCGAGATCCAGGTCGCTGAAACCCAGCCCCTTGGCATTCGGCCGCGCCTTGAAGGACCAGGCACCCAGCGGCGAATTCCCCAGCACCACCTGATCGATACGCACATCGAGCGCTGGCACCTGGCGCGGGTCGACACCCGCCAGCGGATCGGGCTTGGCATCGGCCTCTGCTTCATTTTCCGGCGGTTCGGGCAGGCGCACCTGCTTCAAATGGATGGAGATGGGCGCGTCCTTGGCATCGGCCATCGCAACGGTGCCCTGCATCAGGGCGCTGTCCAGGCCAAGGTTCCAGCCACTGGAGGAACGCTCGAGGTTCACCTTGAGGTTCTCCAGGTTCGTGCCGAAGCCCTGGAACCGGCCGATCTCCAGGTTGGCGCTTCGTAGCATGCGAGCCTTCTCGGCGCCATCCTTGGGGGCGTACTGCTTGGCCAGCGCCAGCCAGGGCGTCGTATCCAGCTCCGAGACCCGGCCACGAACGCGCAGGCCCTTGTTCCCCGGCAAAGTGGCCGCGCCGCCGCCCAGCACCAGGTCGCCACGCGCATCGTCCAGTTTGCCAACGGGGGCCGCCAGGGCCAGGCTGGCCAACCCGGCGTAGTCGAGCCAGTAGCGCCGCTCGTCGCCGTCCAGGGTCATGCGCCAGCTGGTGTCGCGACTGTCATCGGCGGTCTTGCCGAACGGAGCCGGCAGATCGACCGCCAGTCCCTTGAGATTGGAGTCGATGCGCAGTTGGCTGTCCTTGCCATCAAGGCTCAGGTTCAGGCTGTAGGGCACGGTTCCCGAGGCGGGCAACGGCTGGGTGACGCCAAGCCAGGTGACAAGGTCCGTCAGGGCGATGCTGCCGTTGGCAAAGATGCGCGAGCGGGCCTTGCCGTTGCTGCCTTCGGCCTGCGCCCTGGCACGGACCTCGCGTCCGAAGGCCTGACCACGAATGTCCTGCGCGCTCAGCCCCTTGTCGGTGTCGTAGCGGAAGGAGCCCTTGAGCTGGCTGAGGGCCAGCTCCGGGCGCGCGATTTTCAGCTGCGCATCGCGGGTAGAGAGATCCACCACCACGTGGGGCGCATCGCCCTTTTCCAGCGGTATGTCCAGTTTCAGGTTGCCATCCAGGGTGCCCTGCCCCTGCCAGCCGGCGAAGACGCTGGCGGTACCCATCGGGGCCTCCTGGAGAATCTTCAGGCCATCGGTGAAGCTGCTGTCCAGTTTGGCTTCCAGTTGCAGGCGCGGTATTTCCCCGGGCTCCACGTGGGGAACCTCGGCCTCGGCGTCGCTCACCCGGCTGTCGAGGATGCGTCCGTCCGGCACCTTGATCCGCACCCCCGTGTCCTCGATGAACACGTCGCCACGAGCCTCACGCAGCTCCGGCCAACCGGGCTGATAGGCCAGCTGGGCGTCGTGCACCTTGAAGAACAGGCTGAGGGAACGGGCGGACGGATCAGCGCCATGGGCCAGCGAGCCCTGGTACTGGAAGATGCCTTCATCCACCGCACCGCCCTTGATTGCCTCCTTGAGCCACTTGGACAGCGCCGGGCTCATTCCCGGCGAAAGCGTGGGCAGGTACTTCTCGGTGTATTTGGCATCGCCGTCGCGCAGGCCGACGCGCAGGTCCATGTAGTCCTCCGCCTCGGGGTCGCGCATCAGGCGGATCAGCATATCGCCGGCGATGCTGCCCTCCTCGCCCTCCAGCCGCATATAGGGGCTGGCCAGGGTGAAGGCGGTGTCGTCCAGGCTCCAGGTCAGGCGTGCATTGGCTTCGCGGTAATGCCAGGCCTTGGGGAAGAGATGGTCGAGGTGCAGGGCAAAGTCGTTCGAATCCAGGCGCAGCTCGCCCTGGGACAGGTCACCTGCCAGGCTACCGCTGACGTTCTCGGCCGCTGGCGCACCGTGGTAAGCGTTGAAGCCGACATCATCCAGGTTGCTGCTGAACTCCAGGCGCTTGGCGCCTTCCTGCCCTGGGCGGTAGTGCAAGCTCAGGTTGCGCAGGGCGCCCCTGGGCTTGAGGCCAGCCACCGCGGCTGCGGCCTGCTCGGGCAGTGGCACCAGGGCGTCGACTACTGGCAGCAGAGGCGCCACGTCGAGACGATCGACGCTCAGCGACCATTCGGGTTGCTCGCCCGCCTTGTGGTCGAGGCGCAGATGAACGTCGCCCCAACGCTGCTTGCCAATATCAGCGGCAAGGGAGTCGAGCAGAACCTGGAAACCTTCATCGGTACGGGTGAAATAGGCATTCAGCCCCAGGTTGTTGAGGGTCACGGCCTTGCGCTCGGCATAGGCGCCGCGCGCCTCGGGCACGTGCAATCTGGCGACCGCGCGCTGCAGGCCGCCCTTGGCCCACTCACCCCAGAGCTCCCCGCCGGCCTGCAGGTGCTGCAGGTGCCACTCGCGGGTCAGGCTGGCAGGCAGCCACCGCGCCCAGTCGGTCTGCGGCAGGCTCAGATAGAGTTCGGCATCACCCTGCAGCCAGGCCTCGGTATTGAGCCGGGTGCGCAACCGCAGGGCCAGGGGCTGACCATCCGGCAATGCGAGACGGCCGTCGAGCCTCTGACGGCTGCCAGTGGATTTCAGGCCGAGGCTGATCCCATCGAAGTGGGTCGGTTCCTGCCCGTGCGGCGCCAAGGTCAGCCGGCTGTTCAGCACCGATACATGACCGACCTGCCGCAGCAGGTCACGCAACTGCCAGGGACCTGGCAGCGGCTTGTCGGAGTCGGCGGCGAATCCTTGCAGATGCCATTTGCCGCCGTCGTCCTGGTTCAGGGTCAGTTGCACGCCGTCGAGTTCCAGGCGTGCGATCCGCGGCTGCTGCGCCATCAGGCTGCCCAATACATCGGGCACCACCCTGAGCTGCTCCAGGCGCAGGGCACCATCGCCCTCCCCCAGCAGTACGTCATGGGCGATCAACAGCGGCGACAGCCCGTGCCAGCGCCCTTCCAGGGCACCGATCTTCAACGACTGCCCCAGCGCGGCGGCTGCCTTTTCTTCCGCCTCGCCACGGTACTCGGCCACCAGGGGCACGAGCTCGCGCCCCAGGCTGACGTAGAGTGCAGCCAGCACCAGGACCAGGGCGCAAAGCCCCAGCGACCAGCGCAGGATGCGCATCAACCAGCGGGCAAAGGCGTCCACTCAGCGCCTCAGAGCAGGACTACGTCGTACTGTTCCTGGGAATACATGGTTTCCACCTGGAACTTGATCGGACGCCCGATGAAGGCTTCCAGATCGGCGACGTTGCCCGATTCTTCGTCCAGCAGACGGTCCACGACTTTCTGATTGGCCAGCACCAGGTAGCCTTCCGCCTGGTAGGCGCGCGCTTCGCGCAGGATCTCGCGGAAGATTTCGTAGCAGATGGTCTCCGCGGTCTTCAGCAAGCCGCGCCCCTGGCAGCACGAGCAAGGCTCGCAGAGCACCTGGATCAAGCTTTCGCGGGTGCGTTTGCGGGTCATCTGTACCAGGCCGAGTTCGGTGATACCGATGATGTTGGTCTTGGCGTGGTCGCGTTCCAGCTGTTTCTCCAGGGTGCGGAGCACCTGGCGCTGGTGTTCTTCATCTTCCATGTCGATGAAGTCGATGATGATGATCCCGCCCAGGTTGCGCAGGCGTAGCTGGCGGGCAATGGCGGTGGCCGCTTCGAGGTTGGTCTTGAAGATGGTCTCTTCGAGGGTGCGGTGGCCAACGAACGCGCCGGTGTTCACATCGATGGTGGTCATCGCCTCGGTCGGGTCGATGATCAGGTAACCGCCGGACTTCAGCAGCACCTTGCGTTCCAGCGCCTTCTGGATTTCGTCCTCGACGCCGTAGAGGTCGAAGATCGGCCGCTCGCCCGGGTAATGCTCCAGGCGGTCGGCGATTTCCGGCATCAGCTCGTCGACGAACTGCGTGACCTTCTGGAAAGTTTCGCGGGAGTCGATACGGATCTTCTCGATGCGCGGGTTGACCAGGTCACGCAGGGTGCGCAGGGCCAGGCTGAGGTCTTCGTAGATGACCGAGGGCGACGGCGCGGTCTGCATCTGCGCGGAAATCTGCTCCCATAGGCGGCGCAGGTAACGGATGTCCACCAGGATCTCGTCGGCACGGGCGCCGTCGGCAGCGGTACGCAGGATGAAGCCACCGGCTTCCTCGATCCCTTCGGCGGCGATGCAGTCGGCCACCACCTGCTTGAGGCGTTCGCGTTCGGCTTCGTCCTCGATCTTCAGGGAAATGCCAACGTGGCTTGTGCGCGGCATGTACACCAGGTAACGCGAGGGAATCGACAGCTGGGTGGTCAGACGTGCGCCCTTGCTACCGATGGGGTCCTTGGTGACCTGCACCACCAGGCTCTGGCCTTCATGCACCAGTGCACTGATGCTCTCGACGGCGCTGCCCTCGCGGGTGCTGATTTCCGAGGCATGGATGAAGGCGGCGCGGTCCAGCCCGATGTCGACGAAGGCCGCCTGCATCCCCGGCAGTACCCGCACGACCTTGCCCTTGTAGATGTTGCCGACGATGCCGCGACGCAGGGTGCGCTCGACATGCACCTCCTGCAGCACACCGTTCTCCACCACCGCCACGCGCGATTCCATCGGCGTGATATTGATCAGAATCTCTTCGCTCATGCCGTGACCTATCCCAGGTGCTGCCAACAAGGAATGCCGAACCCGGCGAGCATTTCCGCCGTTTCCAGCAGCGGCAATCCCACTACCGCTGAATAACTGCCTTCGACGCGACTGACGAATACCGCACCCAGCCCCTGAATAGCGTAGCTGCCGGCCTTGTCTGCGGGCTCGCCACTTGCCCAGTAGGTTTCCAGTTCGGCTCGGGAAATGGCGCGGAAGCGCACCCGGCTGGCGACTACACGCGATTCACAGCGGCGCGCATCGGCCAGGGCGACGGCGGTAAGCACCTCATGCTCACGCCCGGAAAGCATTTCCAGGGTCGCCAGGGCGTCATCACGATCGTCCGGTTTGCCGAGGATGCGGCCATCCAGCACCACGGTGGTATCGGCGCCCAGCACGCAGGCATCCGCGGGCTCGGACAGGCTGGCGAGCCCGGCCAGGGCCTTTTCACGGGCCAGGCGCTCTACATAGGCGGAGGCGGCCTCGCCAGGCTGGGCGGTTTCGTCGATGGAGGCGATCAGGGTGATATGGGGAACGCCGATCTGCGCCAACAACTCGCGCCGGCGCGGCGACCCCGAAGCCAGATACAGCGTGGCCATGCGGACTTCTCCCTGTCGAAGACAGAGGCTTGCGACATGGCCGCAAGCCGATCAGTTTACGTTGAGGCGGCGACTCGTACCGCGCAGGGCGGCGTATACCCAGGGCCAGAGCAGCGCGCTGACCAGCGCGGGCAACAGGAAGACCAGGGTCGGGGGACGATTACCGGTAAGGGCATTGAGCCACAGCTGCACCAGCTGGGCCAGGCCGAAAACAACGAGCAGTACGAGGCATTGCTGCCACATGGGGAACATACGCAGGCGCTGATGAAGCGTCAGCACCAGGAAGGTAATCAGGGCGAGGATCAGGGCGTTCTGCCCAAGCAACGTGCCGTAGAGCACGTCCTCCGCCAGACCCAGCACCCAGGCGGTGGTCATGCCCACGCGGTGCGGCAGGGCGAGGGTCCAGTAGGTGAGGAAGAGCGCGAGCCACAGCGGCCGGCCGATTTCCATGAAGCTGGGGACCGGCCCGACGCTGAGCACCAGGGCCAGGATCAGGCTGACCCAGATGACCCAGCCATTGTTGGAGCGCTGGCCGACCATCAGTGACTCTCCTGGGAATTCTGTGCCGCCGGTGGCTTGTTCGGCACGGCGGGCGCCGGTGCAGCAGGCGCCGTAGCCGGGGCGACAGGGGCGGCGGCAGGCGCTGCAGGAGGATTCGCGGCGGCGGGCGCGGCCTGGGCTCCCGAGGTGGCTTCACCTGCGGCGGGCTGGGCAGCGGCCTCGCGGTCGGCGGCCTCCTGGGCCTTGGCGGCGTCGTTGGCGCGTTCCTCGGGACTGCGGGTATCGCTGAACACCAGGAGCATGTAACGGCTGCGGTTCAGCGCGGCGGTAGGTACGGCGCGAACGATGGCGAAAGGCTGGCCGGAGTCATGAATGACTTCCTTGACGGTCGCCACCGGGTAGCCGGCCGGGAAGCGCTGGCCAAGACCGGAACTCACCAGCAGGTCGCCTTCCTTGATATCGGCGGTGTCGGCTACGTGGCGCAGCTCCAACCGCTCGGGGTTGCCGGTGCCACTGGCGATGGCCCGCAGGCCATTGCGGTTCACCTGCACGGGAATGCTATGGGTCGTGTCAGTCAACAGCAGAACGCGGGCGGTGTAGGGCATCACTTCCACCACCTGTCCCATCAGGCCGCGGGCATCGAGCACCGGCTGACCGAGGAACACGCCATCCTTTTCGCCCTTGTCGATCAGGATGCGGTGGGTGAAGGGGTTGGGATCGACGCCGATCAGCTCGCTGACCAGGACCTTCTCGTCCACCAGGGCGGAGGAGTTGAGCAGCTCGCGCAGGCGCACGTTCTGCTCGGTCAGGGTCGCCAGCTTCTGCAGACGGCGCTGCATCAGCAGGGACTCGGCCTTGAGCTTCTCGTTCTCGGCGATCAGGGTGCTGCGGCTGGTGAACTGGTCGCTGACGCCATCCCAGACGCGCACCGGCAGGTCAGCCAGCCAGTAGAAAGGCGTGAGCACCAGCCCCATCTGGCTGCGCATGGGCTTCAGGGTGTCGAATCGGGCATCGACCACCATCAGCGCAGCCGAGAGCACGGCGAACACCAGTAGGCGCACGCCGAGCGAAGGTCCCTTGGTGAATAGCGGCTTGATGGCCCGCTCCTATGGCTGCGACGCTCTCCAACCTCACTCGGTGGAGAGCAGATCCATCGCGTGACGGTCCATCATTTCCAGAGCACGGCCACCACCACGGGCGACGCAGGTCAGCGGGTCTTCGGCGACGATCACCGGCAGGCCGGTTTCCTGGGCCAGCAGCTTGTCCAGATCGCGCAGCAGCGCGCCACCACCAGTCAGCACCAGGCCGCGCTCGGCGATGTCGGAAGCCAGTTCCGGCGGGGACTGTTCCAGGGCGCTCTTCACCGCCTGGACGATGGTCGCCAGGGATTCCTGCAGCGCTTCCAGCACTTCATTGGAGTTCAGGGTGAAGCTGCGCGGTACGCCTTCGGCCAGGTTACGGCCGCGAACGTCGATCTCGCGGATCTCGCCACCCGGGTAGGCGGTGCCGATTTCCTGCTTGATGCGCTCAGCGGTGGATTCACCGATCAGGCTGCCGTAGTTGCGGCGCACGTAGGTCACGATGGATTCGTCGAAACGGTCGCCACCCACACGTACGGATTCGGCGTAGACCACACCGTTCAGGGAGATCAGGGCGATTTCGGTGGTACCACCACCGATGTCCACGACCATGGAGCCGCGGGCTTCTTCAACCGGCAGGCCGGCGCCGATGGCGGCAGCCATGGGCTCTTCGATCAGGAAGACTTCGCGGGCACCGGCGCCCAGGGCGGATTCACGGATGGCACGGCGTTCCACCTGGGTGGATTTGCACGGTACGCAGATCAGCACACGCGGGCTGGGCTGCAGGAAGCTGTTTTCGTGAACCTTGTTGATGAAGTACTGCAGCATCTTCTCGCAGACGCTGAAGTCGGCGATCACGCCGTCCTTCATCGGACGAATGGCGGAAATGTTGCCAGGAGTACGGCCCAGCATGCGCTTGGCCTCGGTACCTACGGCTACCACGCTCTTCTGGTTGCCGTGGTTACGAATGGCGACCACGGAGGGCTCGTTGAGGACGATACCGCGCTCGCGCACGTAAATAAGGGTATTGGCAGTGCCCAGGTCGATCGACAGATCGCTGGAAAACATGCCACGCAGTTTCTTGAACATGGGAGAGGGACCCTAGGCAACGCGTGGGTAAAAAAGTGCGGCAAACTCTAACAATGACGGGGATTTTGGGCAAGGCGCCGATATGTTAAATTGCCTGTTTTTCCGGGCCGCCAAGGCCCATCATCGCGGCCTTTGACCGCCCGTTCGCAGCACCGTTCCCCGCCGGGTTCCCGCACGGTCGGCTGCCCACGCTGGCCGCTTCTAGTTGGAGACACCCGATGGCGCTTGAACGCTCCGACGTGGAAAAAATCGCCCATCTCGCCCGACTGGGCCTGAACGAGGCCGATATCCCGCGTACTACCGAGACCCTGAATAACATCCTCGGCCTGATCGACGCCATGCAGGCCGTGAACACCGACGGCATCGAGCCCATGGCCCACCCGCTGGACGCTACCCAGCGCCTGCGCGCCGACAGCGTCACCGAGGAAAACCGCCGCGACGCCTACCAAGCCATCGCGCCGGCCGTCGAGAACGGCCTGTACCTCGTGCCCAAAGTCATCGAATAAGGAAAGGGTTTCCCATGCATCAACTGACCCTCGCCGAGATCGCCCGAAGCCTCGCCGCCAAGGAATTCTCCGCCGAAGAGCTGACCCGCAGCCTGCTGGCACGCATCCATCAGCTCGATCCGCAATTGAACAGCTTCATCAGCATCACCGACGAACCGGCCATCGAACAGGCCAAGGCAGCCGACGCACGGCGTGCCGCCGGTGAGCAAGGCGCCCTGCTCGGTGCCCCCATCGCCCACAAGGACCTGTTCTGCACCGAAGGCGTGCTGACCAGCTGCGGCTCGAAGATCCTCGACGGCTTCAAGGCGCCCTACGACGCCACCGTGGTCGCCCGCCTCAAGGCCGCCGGCGCGGTGAGCCTCGGCAAGCTGAACATGGACGAGTTCGCCATGGGCTCCTCCAACGAATCCAGCCATTACGGCGCGGTGAAGAACCCCTGGGCGCTGGACCGCGTTCCCGGCGGCTCTTCCGGTGGTTCCGCCGCAGCCGTCGCTGCGCGCCTGGTACCCGCCGCCACCGGCACCGACACCGGTGGCTCGATCCGCCAGCCGGCCGCCTTCACCAACCTCACCGGCATCAAGCCCACCTACGGCCGGGTTTCCCGCTGGGGCATGATCGCCTACGCCTCCAGCCTCGACCAGGGCGGCCCGCTGGCCCGCACCGCCGAGGACTGCGCGCTGATGCTCGGCGCCATTGCCGGCTTCGATCCCAAGGACTCCACCAGCGTCGATCAACCGGTCGATGACTACCTCGCCGGCCTGAACCAGCCGCTCGCCGGCCTGCGCATCGGTTTGCCGAAGGAGTATTTCGGTGCCGGCCTCGACAGCCGCATCGCCGACGCCGTGATGGCCGTGGTCGAGGAGCTGAAGAAGCTCGGTGCCTCGGTCAAGGAAATCAGCCTGCCGAACATGCAGCACGCCATTCCGGCCTACTACGTGATCGCCCCGGCGGAAGCGTCCTCCAACCTGTCGCGTTTCGATGGCGTACGCTTCGGCTACCGCTGCGAGAACCCGCAGAACCTGGAAGACCTCTACAAGCGCTCCCGCGCCGAAGGCTTCGGCGCCGAAGTGAAGCGCCGCATCATGGTCGGCACCTACGCCCTGTCCGCCGGCTACTACGACGCCTACTACCTGAAGGCGCAGAAGATCCGCCGCCTGATCAAGAACGACTTCGTCAGTGCCTTCAACGACGTCGACGTGATCCTCGGCCCGACCACGCCCAACCCGGCCTGGAAACTCGGCGAGAAGAACAACGATCCGGTCGCCCAGTACCTGGAAGACATCTACACCATCACCGCCAACCTGGCGGGTGTGCCGGGGCTCTCCATGCCCGCCGGTTTCATCGATGGCCTGCCGGTCGGCGTGCAGCTGCTAGCGCCCTATTTCCAGGAAAGCCGCCTGCTCAACGTCGCCCACCAGTACCAGCAGGCGACCGACTGGCACAAACGCGCTCCGGCCGGATTCTGAGGACGACTCACATGCAATGGGAAACAGTGATCGGGCTGGAAATCCACGCACAGCTCAGCACCCAATCGAAGATTTTCTCCGGCAGCGCCACCACCTTCGGCGCCGAGCCCAACACCCAGGCCAGCCTGGTTGACCTCGGCATGCCCGGCACCCTGCCGGTGCTGAACGCCGAAGCAGTTCGCATGGCCTGCAAGTTTGGCCTGGCCATCGACGCCGAAATCGCCGGGAAGAACGTCTTCGCCCGCAAGAACTACTTCTATCCGGACCTGCCCAAGGGCTACCAGACCAGCCAGATGGACCTGCCGATCGTCGGCAAGGGCCACCTGGACATTACCCTGGAAGACGGCACCGTCCGGCGCATCGGCATCACTCGCGCGCACCTGGAAGAAGACGCCGGCAAGAGCCTGCACGAAGACTTCCACGGCATGAGTGGCATCGACCTGAACCGCGCGGGCACCCCGCTGCTGGAAATCGTTTCCGAGCCGGACATCCGCAGCGCCAAGGAAGCGGTGGCCTATGTCAAGGCCATCCACGCCCTGGTCCGCTACCTCGGCATCTGCGACGGCAACATGGCCGAAGGCTCCCTGCGTTGCGACTGCAACGTCTCGGTTCGCCCGAAAGGCCAGGAAGCCTTCGGCACCCGCGCCGAGATCAAGAACGTCAACTCGTTCCGCTTCATCGAAAAGGCCATCAACCACGAGATCCAGCGTCAGATCGAGCTGATCGAGGACGGCGGCAAGGTGGTACAGGAAACCCGCCTGTACGACCCGAACAAGGACGAAACCCGCTCCATGCGCAGCAAGGAAGAAGCCAACGACTACCGTTACTTCCCCTGCCCCGACCTGCTGCCGGTGGTGATCGAGCAGAGCTTCCTCGACGAGGTGCGCGCCCAGTTGCCGGAGCTGCCGGTGCAGAAGCGCGAACGCTTCGAGAGCCAGTTCGGCCTATCCACCTACGACGCCACGGTGCTCGCTGCCAGCCGCGAATTGGCCGACTACTTCGAGGCCGTCCAATCGGTCTGCGGCGACGCCAAGCTGGCCGCCAACTGGGTGATGGGTGAGCTTTCCAGCCTGCTCAACAAGGACGGCCTGGAGATCGAGCAATCGCCGGTTTCCGCCGAGCACCTGGGCGGCATGATCCTGCGCATCAAGGACAACACCATCTCCGGCAAGATCGCCAAGATGGTCTTCGAAGCCATGGCTGCCGGCGAAGGTTCCGCCGACGAGATCATCGAGAAGAAGGGCCTGAAGCAGGTCACCGACAGCGGCGCCATCGAATCCATGCTGGACGAAGTGCTGGCCGCCAACGCCGCGCAGGTCGAACAGTACCGCGCCAGCGACGAAGCCAAGCGCGCGAAGATGTTCGGCTTCTTCGTCGGTCAGGCGATGAAGGCGTCCAAGGGCAAGGCCAACCCCGGCCAGGTGAACGATTTGCTCAAGAAGAAGCTCGAAGGGTGAGCCGGATTTAGCCAACGCATGCGTTGGCCCGGCGAACGACCGGCCATGGATGGCCGGGCCGGGGTATCCGGATGAGCTCAGCGCTGCGACAGGGATGTCCGCTCGGAACCCGGCAAAGCCAGCAACTGCTCGAGTCCCTCCTGGAAGCATCCTTCATGCAGCGTCAGCTCAGCACCTTAGTCTTCCTCACCTTCCTCCTGGCCGGTTGCAGCACCACCCCCTTTGGTGGCGGCAGCGGCGATTCCGCACACGGCTATCGCGCCGAAGGCAAGGCCTCCTATTACGGCTCCCGCCACCATGGTCGGCGAACGGCAAGCGGCGAGCGCTTCGACCAGCATGCCCTCACGGCTGCCCACCGCACCCTGCCCTTCGGCACCCGGGTGAAAGTGACCAATCTGAACAACGACCGCACGGTAGTGGTTCGCATCAACGATCGCGGCCCGCATACCCGTGGCCGGATTATCGATCTGTCGCGCGAAGCCGCCGAACGCCTCGGCATGCTGCGCGCCGGCGTGGCCCCCGTGCGCGTGGAATCCCTCGACTGACTGGAGAATCACAATGAGCGAAGAACGCAAACCCGGACTGCAAGTGCGCCGGGAAGTGATGGGCGATGCCTTCGTCGACCGCGCACTGGGCAATGCCACCGAGTTCACTCAGCCGCTGCAGGACTTCGTCAACGAACACGCCTGGGGTGGTGTCTGGAACCGCGAAGGCCTACCGCGCAAGACCCGCAGCCTGATCACCCTCGCCGCCCTCACCGCGCTGAAATGCCCACAGGAACTGAAGGGCCATGTGCGCGGTGCGCTGAACAACGGTTGCACGGTGGAAGAAATCCGCGAAGCGCTGCTGCACTGCGCCGTCTACGCCGGCGTCCCCGCCGCCATCGATGCCTTCTGCGCCGCGCAGGAAGTGATCGACGACTACCAGAAGGCCTGAGCCCCCGCTCATACGTAGGGTACGCTGCGTGTTCAGCCGGGGGACATAGGTAACGGGTGTCGGGAGACATAGGTAACGCATTTACGCTTACGGGATCCGTCGAATGAGGAGTTCGAGCGATGCCGTGGCAGGAGTGCACCACCATGTCGATTCGGCGTGAATTTGTGTGGTTGGCCGAGCAGCCGCAGAGCAATGTCCGCGAGCTGTGCCGACGCTATGGCATCAGTGCGAAGACGGCCTAC